>DDIP01000010.1:15621-16355 GCA_002338605.1 Proteobacteria bacterium UBA1847
TCCGCAATCTCCGTGCGGACCCGCCCGGCCAACCGCAAGGTTGGCCGGGTTTTTTCAAGGTGAGAGCATGTCAGCGCCATTGACCAACATTCGAATTCTCGATCTGAGTCGAATTCTCGCAGGACCCTGGGCCAGTCAACTGCTGGCGGACTACGGTGCCGACGTCGTTAAGGTGGAGCGACCCGATGTCGGCGACGATACCCGGCACTGGGGGCCACCGTGGCTGAACGGTGCCGTGGGCGAATCGGCCTACTTTCAGTCGGCGAATCGAAACAAGCGTTCGATCTGCCTGAATCTCGCGAACGGCAGCGGTCAGGAAATCCTTCGGCAACTCGCAAAGAAGGCGGATGTACTCATCGAAAATTTCAGGGTCGGTACGATGGCGCGATTCGGGCTCGGTGCTTCTGACCTGGCAAAACTGAATCCGCAACTGATTTTCTGTTCGATATCCGCTTACGGACAGACGGGATCGCGGGCTGAAGAGCCCGGCTACGATGCGATGATTCAGGCGTCGGCCGGACTGATGAGTATCACCGGCCCGGCCGAAAGCGAAGGAGGACGGCCCCAAAAAGTCGGCGTCGCGATCAGCGACCTGATGGCCGGCATGTACGCAACGACCGCTATCCTTGCCGCCCTGCATGAAAGAACGCATTCGGGCCGAGGACAAAGTATCGATATTCCACTTTACGACAGCCAGGTAGCGGGCCTGGCAAACCAGGCGATGAACTACCTGA
>DDIP01000081.1:0-244 GCA_002338605.1 Proteobacteria bacterium UBA1847
CTGATTCGCCGGCCGACTCACCGGGCACCGCCGATGTAGGACGAAACGACTTCAATGCGAGAGTGGCCCAGTTCCTGTGCGATGGTTTGCCTCGCCTGACGATCAATGGCGCGATGAGTGATCTGTCTGCCGGCGATGACAGGAGCGGCTGACTCGGTCAGATTTCGGTAACGTTCGCAAGCATAAGCCGCCCGCAAGTCATGATTCTTCCTCAGGCCGTAATCGTCTCTGACCGAGGCCCAGA
>DDIP01000081.1:368-5185 GCA_002338605.1 Proteobacteria bacterium UBA1847
TGCGAGTACCACTGTTTCCAGGAGAGATCCGATGGAATCAGGTTACGACCCGTCCCCTGAGCTTTTGCTGCCCGCACCAGGCAACCGACCGCTCTGCCGGAGACCGGGACCCAGCGATCCACCCGATGACCCCGGCCACCTTTGGTGCCGGCCGTGATATTGACCCGACCGTATTTCTTCACCTGACCCAGTGCGACCCGGGCATTGAGCAGGGAGGCTTCCTTAAATCGCAGACCCAGCGCTCTGGCCGCCTCCACGGTCGCCGCGACCCGTTCATGTCCGTTCTGGCGTAATTGATCGGCACACTGGCGCACGACCCTTTGATCGAGACCCGCCGGCGGGTCGCTTCGTACCCGTGACCGCGGGCCGACCAAAGCCGCTGGCGCAACACGAATCTGTCGATCGTCTCGCATCGCCTGCATTACTACGTTGACCGACGACACCAGGTTCTGGGCATAGGCCGGGGACATCCCGGCGTCGACCTTCTCTCTCAGTGTCCGGCCGTAGTCCCGCACGACCTCACTACTGACCTGCCGTGCATCGCGGATATCGCGCTCGTTACGACACCAGGTCACGAACTGCCGCCAGCGTTCGGCATGGCCGGTGACGGTCCCATAGTGTCCGTTGCCGTACTGCTTTCGCAGAGCCTGCTTGCCGGCCCATTCCATCTGTTTGCCGTAACCGAAGTTACGATGACTACCAACTTTGCTCATGACGCTCTCCAATCAACTGAAAATGCCTTGCGGGTTTCTCACGGCGATTCCTAAACTCTGGTGAGTGATAAACCGCAGACGAGCTGGCGGTCACAGCGTGAGGGGCCTCGTTGCAAGGCCTAAGCAGCGCGAGGCGCTGTTGGTTCAAACCCGCTGGTCGTCACACCCCAGAACGACCCAGAAGGGCCGCGGAATCGGGTGCGGGCTGCGCCAGTCAATCCGTCGACTGGCTGCCGGGCCGCGGATTTCGGCGCTTTTATACGTGTGAGACACAGCTAAAAGCGCAGGCGCTATAAAGACTTGCGCCAGTTTCAAGCCGCCCGTCTCTGTGCGGCGCGGGCGCGCTCACAAAGACGGGCTGGATTGCAACAGGGGTTCGACGCAAGCAATTACTGGGTCACACATCCCGCGTGACAGCAGCAACGACAGCGTCGCGATGTTGCGGCTTGCTAAAGGGTTGCACCAGGAGCTGGCGCAATAGAGTTGACGGACGGACGCAGGAGCGTGGCCGACTGGGTCAGGCTGCTGGTCGAATAGCGACACGAACAGCTGTCTGTCATTAAGAGGGATCGGCGGCTTTCACCGCTGCGCCTGTCGCACGACCCTGTGAGGCGCTTGGGTACTCTGACTCACTGTCAGAGCTTGGGTGTCGTTGGTATACCGCAACGACGACGGTGTTAATTCACAAGCCACCCTACCGCGTGTCCGAAGGACAAACTAGCGGAAACGGGGGCACGATTTCTGCCCCTGTTTCTACGGGATTCCCGACGAAACAGAGTCTGTGCCCACAAATCTGTCCGAATTGATTTTGCTGAAGTTCTTCTCGGTAGTTCTTTAGCGCAAAGGGACGACTACATGGCTTTCGATTTTTCTACGATTCTTCATTTCATTATTATTGTTAACGTGCCAGGATCTGACTCCGTTGAGAAGCGCTTGGCAGCAGCTGGCGGTCTTAAAAGAGAACATATCTCCGATCCGCCAGTTTGCGAGGTCGCATTGGCAGCGCCCGATTTGGTCGATATAGAGTATAGATGCCGAACTCATTGCCGGTCGGTATCGGTCGAGCCACGATTGCTGACCACTTACATGATGCTCAGTCGGTAAGAATAAATCGAAGCCCATCTGCTTAATATATATACTCAATATATGGTTATTCGTTCCCAATGTTTCGGCTGCTATTGATCGGAGAAAGGCATGAGAAAGAAGAAACTTGACGACATTCTGCAGGCGAACGAGACCCTGACTGAAGAAGCGAGCCGACTCGCCGAATACTTGGGAGAACTGACGGATGCCGAAGACAAGCCTTTTGACATTTCGGCGCCAATTCTTAAGAAGGATGCGTCCACAGCTGATTTACTGGCCCGTCTGACGGTGGCGACGGGACTGACCGCCGGGTTCACGGATGCAGACAGTGCGGTACTGGTCCCTCGAACGCTTCTGGATCAACTCCACGGCAACATCGACGCCACAAATCAGAAAGTTGGCGCACTGATCACCCATTTTGAATCGCAGGTTACGGCGAACGGTGGACTCACGACTTTTAATTACGACAATTTTCATGCGCAAACCAAAAATGGGCAAAACATTGATTGCCGAGCGCAGTTTCAGCAACTGTTCGATACTGTCGAGAATTTGCTCACAGCCGTTTATACGGTACTTCCGATTCTAAACCCCGACAAAGCCGCGTTCGACTTTCAGGCTGTTGGCAAATCCCTGTCTGATCAAATAGCGCGAGTAGCGAAGGACCACGATTCCGTTAAACAGGCACTCAAAGAACTGGAGCGAATTGCCAACACGGCTGAATCTCTTCGCAAATCTGCGGAAGACGCAACGAATGAAATCACGCGGCTGAAGACAGAAAGCGGCAACGAACGAAAGACCATCGGTGAGTACCTTGCTGAGGTAACCGAGAAACAAGAGGCGGTGGACAGTATTCACACCCAAGCTGTCTCGCTTGAATCAAAGATCAATGAATACGCCGAGACGTTCGAAAGTTTTCAACGGCAGTTAGACGCCCGTAACGAGCAATTCCAAGAAGGCACAAGTGAACTGAATGACCTAATTACAAAATTTAAGGAACAAAGGGACTCGGTCGACCAAATAATCAACCGATCAGAAGACATGCTCAAATCGGCGACAGTTGCGGGTCTGGCAGCGCATTTTGGGGAAATCCGGGCAGGTCTTACGACGGAACTAAACTCTGCACGGAAAGGATTCTACGCTGGAATTGCGCTTTTGGTAGTTTCGGCGATTCCCTTGTTGCTTCTTGTCGCTGCGCCAATATTAGAAGCAATGTTCCCAACATTGGACTTTGACACGTCTCCATCAGACATGTCTGGAGCCCACTATTTTGGGCAGGTAATTGGACGAATAATCGTTTTGCTTCCAGCGGCGTGGCTGGTCAGATTTGCATCTCGTCGTCACGCATCGCTATTCAAGCTTCGCGAAGACTACGCATATAAATACTCAATGGCAGTTTCAGTCGAAGGTTTCAAGAAGCAGGCTCCGGACTATGAGAGCGAAATCGCAGCTGTCGTATTTGAGCAACTAGCGTTTAATCCCGCTGAAGCGATGCATTCAGCTCGAAAAGAAGAAGATTCACCGAGCAAACTGATGGATATGTTCCAGAAAATGGTTGCCAAGGGGATGGGCAAGCTGAATGACTAGCGTAACCATGAAAGACCTCGGCCCACGTGCTGCGCGAGTTCATTCGTGCGTATCTCGACTCCAGAGACGAGCAGCTGCGACTAGCACCCGGAAAAAAAGGTGGGGCTGAATGATTCCTGATTACCAGACTCTGATGCTGCCGGTCCTCGAGGTTGCCAGGGATCGGGAGGTGAGCACGAAGGAAGCGATCTCAGCCCTAGCTGACAAATTTCATCTGTCGGAAGAAGAACGCGAAAATCTGCTCCCGAGCAGTAAGCAGAGAACCTTCGACAACCGGGTCAACTGGGCAAAAACCTATCTGAAACAGGCGGGCCTTGTTCGTTATCCTAAGCGTGGTTATTACACTGCGACCGAGGAAGGAAAGACGGCGCTGAGCAAAAATCCTGAGCGCATAGACAATAACTTTCTCAGGCAATATGACGCTTTTCTGGAGTTTCAGGCACGCAAGGGCACGCAGTCTCTCGGCAGCAAGACGAAACAAGAGTCAGTCGACGACACTGACGCCACTCCCGACGAGGTCCTCCGGGCCGCGCATAAGAGCATCAACGAGACGCTCGCGGCCGATCTCATCGACCGGGTCCGCCAGGCAACTCCGCAGTTTTTCGAGTCGCTGATCATCGAGCTTTTGCTCGCCATGGGTTATGGGGGGACATCCGAAGATGCAGCTCGCTCTCTTGGCCAGGCTGGCGACAACGGTGTCGATGGCGTAATCGATCAGGATCCTCTTGGCGTAGATCAGATCTATGTCCAAGCCAAACGTTACGCTGAAGGCAACAACATTGGATCGGGTGACATTCGTGATTTCTTCGGCGCACTGAATCTGAAAAAAGCACAAAAGGGACTGTTCTTTACAACCTCCGCTTTTAGTCCTGCCGCTGTGCAGACAGCCCGCGATCTTGGAATGCGCATCGTTCTGATCGACGGCAAACAGCTGGCAAGGCTGATGATTCGGTACAACATCGGGTGCCGTGACGAGGAAGTCCTGCACCTGAAAAAGATAGATGAAGAATTCTTCGAGTAGGTGAGAACCATTGTTTGAGCAAACATTCAAGAACATCGACGACGTCCTCTGGAAAGAAGCCGGCTGCGCGACTGAGCTGGATTACACTGAGCAGACCTCGTGGATGCTGTTTCTGAAATACTTGGACGATCTCGAACACGAGCTTGCCCAAGAGGCGGAGCTGGTGGGCAAGTCTTACAGCTACGTCATCGACGCGCCGTATCGCTGGTCGGCCTGGGCTGCGCCGAAAACGGCCGATGGCGCCTTCGACCACGACAACGCGCTCACTGGCGCCGACCTGATCGCCTTCGTCAACGGTACGCTGTTCCCCTACCTGCAGGGCTTTCGCGAGCGCGCCAGCGGTGCCGACACGCTGGAGTACCGCATTGGCGAAGTCTTCAGCGAGATCCGCAACAAGTTCGCCAGCGGCTACAGCC
>DDIP01000211.1:0-295 GCA_002338605.1 Proteobacteria bacterium UBA1847
GGGCCGCCGCTGCCGGGCTTCGACTGGCGGCACCAAGATCCGTTCCCGGCGAACGAGCGCGCTGGTTACTGGCCGTGGCAACGACTACCGGCCGTGCAACGGCGGCTGCCTGAAAAAGGTCTCACCATGAACATCAAGAAAACACCCGCGGTCTCTTTTGAGTTCTTTCCGCCGAATACCGAGGCTATGGAAGAGACGTTGTGGCAGTCCATTAAACGCCTTTCGGACCTTGGACCACGGTTCGTTTCCGTGACATACGGTGCTGATGGCTCGACACGCGAGCGCACGCACGCAG
>DDIP01000211.1:390-4424 GCA_002338605.1 Proteobacteria bacterium UBA1847
CACGCGAGCGCACGCACGCAGCAGTCGCCCGAATTATCGAGGAGACGAAGCTGACGCCGGCGCCGCACCTGACCTGCATCGACGCCACCCGCGGGGAAATTGATGACATCGCGCGCGAGTACTGGGACATGGGAGTGCGCCACCTGGTGGCATTGCGCGGCGACGCGCCGAAAGGGAGCGGGCCGTATGTGCCGAAGTCCGGCGGCTATGCTTACGCCGCAAACCTGGTGGAAGGCCTGCGCAAGGTCGGCGACTTTGATATTTCCGTGGCGGCGTATCCGGAAGTCCATCCGGAGGCACCCGATGCGGATTTCGACCTGGACAATCTCAAGCGCAAGCTTGATGCCGGTGCCAGCCGGGCGATAACGCAATTCTTCTTCGATAGCGATACGTTTCTCAGGTTTCGCGATCGCTGCGGTGCGATCGGCATTGAATCGGCGATTGTGCCGGGCATATTGCCGATTACACGTTTCCCGCAGCTCGAACGTTTTGCTTCGATGTGCGGTGCCAGTGTCCCGGACTGGCTGCGCGATCGATTTGACGGCCTGGATGATGACGCCGAAACACGCCAGCTGATCGCTGCAAGCGTCGCGATCGAGCAGGTGCGCCGACTGCAATCGGAAGGCATCGAGGATTTTCACTTTTACACGCTGAACCGTTCGGAACTCACCTACGCGATCTGTCATGCGCTCGGTGTTCGTGCCGGCCAGGCAGCCGCCTGAGGCAATACAATGGAACGAAACACAAGAATAGAGGCACTGATGAGCGCGATGGACCAGCGCATCCTGCTGCTCGACGGCGCGATGGGCACGATGATCCAGGGCTTCGGCCTCAATGAAGAGGACTACCGGGGTGAGCGTTTCGCGGATTGGCGTCGTGACCTCAAAGGAAACAACGACCTTTTGTCGATTACGCGACCGGAGGTTATTCGACAGATTCACGAGAGCTTTCTTGATGCTGGCGCTGACATCATCGAGACCAATACCTTCAACTCCAATGCACCGTCGATGGCGGACTACGGCATGGAGGAGCTGGTCGCGGAGCTCAACACGACCGCTGCGCGCCTGGCTCGCGAGTGTGCCGATCGGGTCGCCGCCAGCAGTGGCGTACCGCGGTTCGTTGCCGGCGTGCTGGGGCCGACGAACCGGACGGCATCGATTTCGCCTGACGTCAACGATCCGGGTTTTCGAAATATTCGATTCGATCAGCTCGTGGAGACCTATGAGGTTGCTGCCAGTGCATTGATCGACGGTGGCGTCGACTTCCTGATGGTCGAAACAATATTCGACACGCTAAACGCCAAGGCCGCAATCGTCGGCTTGAAACGTGCATTCCGGCACAGTGGGACTGAGTTGCCGGTCATGATTTCGGGCACCATTACGGATGCCTCCGGCCGCACATTGTCCGGACAAACGACGGAAGCATTCTGGAACTCGGTGCGACACATCAAACCGTTCATGATCGGGCTGAACTGTGCGCTTGGCGCCAAAGAGCTGCGGCAGTACGTCGCTGAGCTGGCCCGCGTTGCCGACACGCGGGTCAGTGCTCACCCGAATGCCGGGTTGCCGAACGAATTCGGCGAATATGACGAAACGCCTGACGAGATGGCGGCTGTGGTCGGCGAATTTGCCAACAGCGGCCTTGTCAACCTGGTCGGGGGTTGTTGCGGCACGCGGCCGGATCACATTGCTGCACTGCGGAAAGCCATCGACGGCGTGTCGCCGCGGGTGGTTCCTGAAATCCCGGTACGCTGCCGGCTTTCCGGTCTGGAGGCGTTCAATATCGGGCCGGACGACCTGTTTGTAAATGTTGGCGAGCGCTGCAATGTCACCGGCTCGGCGGTATTTCGCAAGCTGATCGAAGCGGACGATTATGCTGCGGCAATTACAGTCGCCCGGCAGCAGGTCGAAAACGGCGCACAGATCATCGACGTCAATATGGACGAGGGCATGCTCGACTCCGAAAAGGCGATGGTGACCTTCCTGAACCTGATCGCATCGGAGCCGGATATCTCCAGGCTTCCGATCATGATCGACTCGTCGAAGTGGAGCGTTATCGAAGCGGGACTGAAGTGCGTACAGGGCAAAGCTGTCGTCAATTCAATCAGCCTCAAGGAGGGGGAGGAATCCTTCATCGAACAGGCGGAGCTGGTCCGGGACTACGGTGCTGCAGTTATCGTAATGGCTTTCGACGAAGACGGGCAGGCCGATACGGTGGAACGCAAGGTTGGTATTTGCCAGCGTTCGTACAGGATTCTCACCGAAAAGCTGTGCTTCGACCCCGCCGACATCATTTTCGACCCGAATATTTTTGCGATCGCGACTGGTATCGAAGAACACGCAGCTTACGGTCTCGATTTTATCGAGGCGACACGCCAGATCAAGGCAACGCTGCCGCATGCGATGGTTAGCGGTGGTGTCAGCAATGTGTCGTTCTCGTTTCGCGGCAACAATGTCGTACGTGAGGCGATCCATTCAGTCTTCCTGTATCACGCCATCCACGCCGGAATGGACATGGGTATCGTCAATGCGGGGCAGCTTGCCATTTACGCAGACTTGCCCGATGAACTCAGAAAGGCAGTCGAGGACGTGGTGCTGAATCGCGATGCCGAAGGCACGGACAAGCTGCTGGCTGTCGCCGAGAACTACAAGGACCAGAAGAGCGGTGCGGCGGCGAAGGTCGCAGACCTTGCATGGCGCGAGTTGTCGGTCGACAAGCGCCTGGAGCATGCGTTGGTCAACGGTATTGATCAGTACGTGATCGAGGACACCGAAGAGGCGAGACTTGCGACGGACCGGCCACTCGATGTCATCGAGGGACCGCTGATGGCCGGCATGAACGTTGTCGGCGACCTGTTCGGTGACGGCAAGATGTTCCTGCCGCAGGTCGTCAAATCAGCGCGAGTGATGAAAAAGGCCGTCGGGCACCTGATCCCGTACATTGAACAACAGAAGGAAGGCAAAAGAAGCTCGAACGGAAAGGTCATCATGGCGACTGTCAAAGGCGATGTTCACGACATTGGCAAGAACATCGTTGGCGTGGTTCTGCAATGCAACAACTTCGAGGTGATCGATCTCGGCGTCATGGTTTCCTGCGACAAGATTCTTGAGGCGGCGAAGCGTGAAGATGCGAATATCATCGGCTTGTCAGGCCTGATCACACCATCGCTTGATGAAATGGTTCACGTCGCCAGCGAAATGCAGCGGCTCAATTACGAATTGCCACTGCTTATCGGGGGTGCAACAACCTCGCCCGCGCATACCGCAGTCAAAATCGAACCGAAATACAACGGGCCGGTGATTTACGTCAAGGACGCATCGCGGTCAGTCGGCGTGGCGCAGGCGTTGGTGGAGTCCGGCACTCGGGACGTACTGGTTGAAAAGACGCGCAAGGATAATGCACGCCGCCGCGACCAGCACGCCAACAAGAAACGATTGACACCGCAGTTGTCTCTGAACGAGGCAAGGGCAGGCAAGCACCAATGTGACTGGAACAGCTACGATGCGCCAAAGCCTGAATTCACCGGTACACGAGTATTCGGTGATATCGACCTGAATGTGCTGCGCGAGTACATCGACTGGATGCCGTTTTTTAACGCCTGGGAGTTCCACGGCAAGTTTCCACAAATCCTCCGCGACGCAAAAGTTGGCGAAGCAACGTCCTCTCTCTTCGCGGACGCAAACGCGATGCTGGAGAAAATCATCGCTGAGAAGTGGCTTACGGCGCGTGCCGTTATCGGATTTTTCCCGGCGAACTCAATTGACCACGATGACATCGTGCTGTTTGCTGACGAGGCGCGGCAGAAAACGACGCATCGGCTGTGCCATTTGCGTCAGCAGCGAGAGAAGTCAGCCGGCTACGCTCAAGGCTGCCTCGCCGACTTCGTTGCACCGGTGGAAAGCGGCATCGCCGACTATATCGGTGGCTTCGCGGTCACCGCAGGTATCGGCATCGATGAACACATCGAGCGCTTCGAGAAAAACCACGATGACTACAGTTCGATAATCCTGAAGGCCCTTGCCGACCGGCTGGGG
>DDIP01000211.1:4534-11253 GCA_002338605.1 Proteobacteria bacterium UBA1847
GGCTGGCGGAAGCCACCGCCGAGTACCTGCACGCTCGGGTTCGAAAGGAGTTCTGGGCCTATCAGCCGGATGAAAACCTGAGCAACGAGGATTTGATCAAAGAGCAGTATCGCGGGATTCGGCCGGCGCCGGGCTACCCGGCCTGCCCGGATCACACCGAGAAGCAGAAGCTCTGGCAATTGCTGGATGTCGATTCCAGCATCGGCCTCAAGCTGACCGAATCCTACGCCATGTTCCCGACAGCCGCTGTTAGTGGTTTTTACTTCGCGCATCCGGATGCCCGCTACTTTTCGGTTGGCAAAATTGGCCGCGATCAGCTCGAGTCCTACGCTGAACGAAAGGGATTGAGCATTGTCGAAGCGGAGAGATGGTTGGCAGCGAATCTTGGATACGATCCTGACGAAGCAAACGCAGCATAGTTTGATTGCCGCACTCCTCGCGAGCGCATTCTTTTATGCCGGCATTGCCCGGGCCGATGATTATCGCGAGGCGCGTGCTGAGCTGATCGCAGCCTACCAGCAACAAGACTACGCGCAGATGCTCGTTGCGGCCGAGAAAGCGCTGGCGTCACGTCCGGGGTTCCCCGGCGGCCTGTTCAATCTTGCCCTGGCACAGACATTGAATGACGACCACGAGGCGTCATTGCAAACACTGACGCGCCTGCTCGAAAAAGGCGTCGACTTCGGCGCCGACGAACTCGATGAATTTGCCGCGCTGCGCGAGCTCGACGGCTGGTCCCGCTATAAAGAAAATCTTGCGGCGTTGTATCGCCCTGTTGGCGTCGCCGAGGTTCACGCCATGTACGGTGAGTCCCGGTTCGTGCCGGAAGGCATCGCGATCGACAACGATGGCACGCTCTACCTCGGCAGCATTCATACCGGCCAGTTGATCAGGCTCGGCGACCGCTCGCGCGTGCTGAGCACTGGTGATGAACACTGGAGCGTGTTTGGCATGCGTGTCCATCCGGATGGCAGCCTGTGGTTTGCCAGCGCCGCAGTCCCGCAGCTCGCGGGTGTCGGCGACCGGGCAGGGCGGACCGGCCTGTTTCGTGTTGACACGCAGACAGGAAGAATCACGAAAGCGGCGGAATTGCCGCAGTATGAGCCGCAGCAAGTGCTCGGCGACCTGGTGATAGCTGACAGCAATGTCCTGTATTCGACCGATAGCCTGACCGGCGGGATCTATCGCTACTACATTGATTCGAATGAATTCGAGATTCTCGTCGAACGCGGCCGCCTGGGTTCGCCGCAGGGACTGGTGCTCGATGACAGCGGGGCGTATCTCTATGTCGCCGACTACATTGGCGGCCTTTATCGTGTGTCGCTCGACGACGGTTCGTTGATCAAACTCCGGGTTCCGCCGGATGTGACTGATTACGGCATCGACGGGCTGTATCGCTACGGCAGTGAACTGATCGTTATTCAGAACGGTGTGCGCCCGCATCGTGTCGTGGCACTCAGGCTTGCCAATGATGGTCTCTCGATCAGTGGCTCGCGACTGCTGGCGTCCAACCTCGAGGGTTTCGACGAGCCGACACTGGGTACGATCGTTGGCGACGAGTTCTACTTCGTCGCCAATAGCCACTGGAATCGGTTCGACGCCGAGAACCGTTTACCCGACGGCCTGTCCGGGCCGCTGATACTCCGGTTGTCGCTGAAGTAATCGCTTGACAGGCTAAATCAGAACGCCTATTCTGATTTGCATGGTCAGAAGCCGCACATTCGATCCGTCGACAGCATTGACCCAGGTGGTCGACCTGTTCGCGTCCAAGGGCTACTCGGAAACCTCGATGGAGGACATCGTTAAGGCAACGGGTGTCAGCCGCTATGGCCTGTACGGCACCTTTGGCAACAAGCGCGAGCTGTTCGAGCAGGCGCTCGATCGCTACGCGGACAGCATGGGTAAACAGGCCTTCCTCAGACTGCTGGAACCCGACGCTTCGCTGGACCACATTCGCAAGATCTTTGCCGAACGCGTAAGCGACATGTGTTGCGAGGAGGAGAGCAAGGGCTGCCTGTTCATTCACACGGCAATGGAGCTCGCACCGCAGGACGAGGATCTTCGCGATGTTCTGCAGCGGTTCATGCGCCGCATGAGCAAGCTGTTCGCGGTGGGCCTTGAGGCTGCGAAGGCGAAAGGCGAAGTTCGCGAAAGTCTTGACGTCAATGCGGCCGGCGAATTGTTGACCAGTACGATGTTCGGGCTGGCGGTCCTGGGTCGTACCGGGTTCTCACGCGAAGCGCTGGACGGCATCGTTGAAAATACATTGCGCGCCATGCGCTAAACCCTTTTTTTGAGTAAAACAGAATGAATGTTCTGATTAACACCACCAGGAGAAGCATGATGAAGTATCCAAAACTGGCACTTTCCACCGCCGTCGCCGGCGCTATTCTTTCCGGCGGCGCGCTGGCAATGCCCGGCTTTACGGAGCAAGCTCCGTTTAGCAGCGTCGAGATTTGCATCGGCAAGATTTCGAAAGCGGCGAACTACGAGAACGCCCGTCGCGTCAGACACGAAGTGGACTCGGAGGCACGCCGTGTCGGCGGCCACACGATCAGGATCGACACGAGTGTGTTCGGCGCTGACGGGTCGGAACTGATTCGTGAATACTCAACCGTCTGTGCGGTTTCCACGAACCAGGAAACCCGACATTTTGTCATCCGGGAAAAAGGTATCTGAGCACGCCAGGCGACGGCCGCTGGTCTTACAGGGATAAAGTGACGACCAGCGGCAGGTGGTCTGAACCCAATCGGTGACCGGTTTTCAGGTTCAGTACTTCGATGTCGTCCGACACCAACACGTGGTCGATCGGGATCATCGCTACCGGGAACATTGTCGGCCACGTTGGCAGCAGACCGAATCCGCGCCTGGCATCCCGTAGCCCGGTCGATGCGACGAGCCATCGATACCGGTGCGCCCATACGCTGACATTGAAATCGCCTGTCAGAACGACAGGACCTGACGCATCGGTCACCAGTTGCAGGAGGCTTTCCAGTTGTTCATTGCGAGCCTCAAATCGGAAGCGACCCAAGGGCACTGTCGGGTGACTGCTGATAATCGTGAGCGGTTTTCCGCCGCGCGTAATGCGTGCGACGATGGTCGGGTGATCCAGGGGCGGGCTGTCGATGTGGCTAACCGAATCAAACGGAATCCGGGAATACACTGCGATCCCGAAGCTGCCATCGCGTGGCTCGAGGTAGGCATACGGGTAGTCTTTTAGCAGCGCCTGCGTTCCGGCGACCCATTCCTGCGTGACCTCCTGGATAAGAACGATATCCGGGTCTTCGGCGTCAACGGCTTTAATCAGCTGCGTGTAGTTGCGGTTGCCGGAGTAAACATTGGCGTGGAAAAGTTTGAGCTGTTCCGTGCCGGCGACTGCGTTTGCGACAGGCAGATACCAGGACACGATGAAAGTGCTATTAAAGACCGTGAGCAGCAGCAGAGCGGCCGCCCACGGCCAGTTTCGCAACATGGCGAATACGATTGCCAGTAGCAGCGCGACCACAAAATATTGCAGCCGGAAGTGACAGAAGAGTTCGACGGACCGAGACGGAACGTCGATCGCCGTCAGCAATGAAAACGCGATTGTCAGGACCGCGGCAATTTGCAGCAGGCAGTTCATAACGGCTATTCGTCTATTGTGACTTCGACGATCGTCACGGCTTGCAGCGGTACATCCTGGTGGCCGGCCCTGTTGCCAGTCTCAACAGCGGCGATTGCGTCAACGACGTCCATGCCGCCGCTGACCTTGCCGAATACAGCATAGCCGAAGTCACGTCCACCGTGATTCAGGAAGTCGTTGTCGCTGAGATTGATGAAAAACTGCGACGTGGCGCTATCGACGACGCCGGTGCGCGCCATCGCCAGCGTGCCCCGGGCATTTTTTTCGCCATTGTCCGCCTCGTTCCTGATCGGGTCGCGGGTTGGACGGGCTTTCAGGGTTTCGTCCATGCCGCCGCCCTGGATCATGAAGTTGGGAATTACGCGATGAAATATCGTGCCGTCGAAATGCTTGTCCGTAACGTATTGCCGGAAGTTCTCGCAGGAAATCGGTGCTTTCTCATCGAAGAGTTCGACGCTGATCTCGCCGTGGTTGGTTTTAATGGTAATCATGATGTCTCACTGGGTTTGATTGTCGCCTGTGTAACATTCCGACGCGCTACTGTCACGCGCGGCTGGCCGACGAGATCATTATGGCACGCAATATCGACCCAGCCCGATTCCGAGAGCAGGCGGGCAACTTCGGTCTGCTGAGTCGCACCGTGCTCCAGCATCAGCCAGCCGCCGGGAGTCAGGATTGCAGCGCAATCCGATGCCAGAATACGAATGTCATCCAGACCATCCGCGCCCGATGCGAGTGCGGAACGCGGCTCAAACCGCAGGCCAGAGAGCGCCTCGTCATCATCACTCACGTAGGGTGGATTGGATACAATGAGCTCAAAACAGCGATCCCGAACGGGCGTGGTCCAGCGACCCTCAATGAAACTTGTGTTGCCGAGGCTCGCCTCGCGCGCGTTGCCGGCAGCAATTGCGAGTGCGTCGGCGCTGATGTCGGTCGCAGTGATGTCGCACAGTGGCCGCTCCGATGCGATCGCAATGGCGATGGCACCGCTGCCGGTCCCGAGATCCAGGATTTGCCAATTCGCGTCGTGCGGGATCGTTTGCAACGCCAGGTCGACCAGTACTTCTGTTTCCGGGCGTGGTACGAGCGTTGCCGGACTGACCTGCAACTCATGTGACCAGAATTCACGCCTGCCGGTGATGTATGCGATCGGTTCTCCGTCCAGTCGACGTGCCAGAAGGGTCTCGAAACGTTCCAGCGAAAGGGAGTCGAGTTCGTCTTCCGGGTGAGCGAACAGGTAACTGCGCGGCATATCGATCGACGTCGACAGCAGGATTTCGGCGTCGAGGCGGGCGGATTCGCTAACGTCCCCCAGGTGGGCCGTTGCGCTCGCAATGGCAGCATCCAGTCTCATGTGGGTGTACACTCGCCGAAAATTTCTAATGTAACTGATGCGACCATGAACGTGTATTCGAACATCCTCGAGATGGTTGGTGAAACGCCAATGCTCGAAGTCAAACATATTGATACCGGGCCCTGCCGGCTTTTTCTGAAGCTTGAACTGATGAACCCGGGCGGATCGATCAAGGACCGGATCGGAATCTCGATGATCGAGCGGGCCGAGCAGCGGGGTGACATTAAGCCCGGTGACACGCTGGTCGAAGCGACAGCAGGCAACACCGGCCTCGGCCTCGCGCTGGTTGCGGCGCAAAAAGGCTACCGGTTGGTCCTGGTACTGCCCGACAAAATGAGCCAGGAGAAAATTTTTAATCTGCGCGCCATGGGGGCGGAGGTCGTGCTGACCCGGTCAGATGTGGGTCGCGGCCATCCCGAGTACTACCAGGATCTCGGTCGAAAGATTGCCGACGAGCGCGGTGCCTACTTTATTAACCAGTTCGGCAACCCGGACAACCCGTACGCTCACGAAACGACCACCGGACCGGAAATTGTCAGGCAGATGAACGGTGAGCTGGACGCGATAGTCCTTGGCGTCGGTTCGAGCGGCACCGTCAGCGGTATTGGCAAATACCTGGCCGAGAATGCCCCGCAGGTCGAACTGATCCTGGCTGACCCGGTTGGCTCGGTGCTAACCGACTATATTAATAAGGGTGTGCTGGGCGAGAGAGGCAGCTGGCTTGTCGAGGGCATTGGCGAGGACTTCATTCCAGATATCGCCAATTTCGACCAGGTAAGCAAGGCGTATGCGATCAGCGACGCGGAGTCGTTTGCCGCGGCGCGTGAGTTATTGAGAAAAGAGGGTGTACTGGCCGGCTCTTCATCGGGCACCTTGCTGTCCGCCGCGCTCAAGTACTGCCGGGAGCAAACGACGGCAAAAACCGTTGTGACACTTGCCTGCGACACCGGCAACAAGTACCTGTCGAAGTTGTTCAACGATTTCTGGATGGAAGACCAGGGGTTCATCGAACGCAAGAAATTTGGTGATCTGCGCGACCTGGTCGGCCGCCCGCACGGCGAGCGTGCGACGATCACGGTTGGGCCCGGCGATATTCTGACTACTGCGCACAATCGACTGCGCAACGCCGGTTTCTCGCAGCTCCCTGTAATGGACGAGGGCACCCTGGTCGGTGTCGTGACTGAAGACACGTTGATCCAGTTTGTCTACGGCAAGCCAGCCCTCCTGACAGCGCCGGTCGCGGATGCGATGGAGACGGCGTTTATCAAGCTCAACTACACAGAAAGCGTGAATAACCTTGTTGCGATGCTGCGCGTGCAGCCCTACGCAGCTATCATGGATGGCGATGAGTTCTTCGGCCTGATTACACGATCTGACGTACTGAATTACCTGCGTCGTCAAATCTGAGGATTATCAATGACGAGCAAAGACAAGAAATACGCATTCGCGACGCGCAGTATTCACGCGGGACAGGAACCGGATCCGTCAACCGGCGCGATCATGCAACCGATCTATGCGACATCGACTTACGTGCAGTCGAGTCCCGGTGTACACCAGGGCTTCGAATACTCACGCACACAAAACCCGACCCGCATGGCGTACGAGCGCTGCGTTGCCGATCTGGAATCCGGCACACACGGATTTGCATTTGCCTCCGGCATGGCGGCAACCGGGACCTTGCTGGAGCTCATCGACTCGGGCAGTCACGTACTCGCAATGGATGACCTGTATGGCGGCACCCGG
>DDIP01000211.1:11351-11676 GCA_002338605.1 Proteobacteria bacterium UBA1847
CTGTATGGCGGCACCCGGCGCCTGTTCGCAGGCGTACGCGAGCGCAGTGCCGGGCTGACATTCGGTTTCGTTGACATGACGGACCTTGACGCATTTGAAGCTGCTTTCACGGCCAACACGAAAATGGTCTGGCTTGAAACACCGACAAACCCACTGCTCAAAATTGTTGACCTGGAAGCGGTAGTCGCAATCGCCAAACTGCACAATGTACTTGTCGTTGTTGACAATACGTTCGCAACACCGGCCTTGCAGCGTCCCCTGGAATTCGGTGCCGACATCGTCATGCATTCGGCGACGAAGTTCATCAACGGTCATTCCGACATGG
>DDIP01000211.1:11767-17167 GCA_002338605.1 Proteobacteria bacterium UBA1847
ATCAACGGTCATTCCGACATGGTCGGCGGTATTGCCGTAACGGCCGACGCCGAATTGGCTGAGCGTATCGGTTTTTTGCAGAATTCTGTCGGCGCTGTTTCCGGACCGTTCGACAGTTTCCTCGCGTTGCGTGGCCTCAAGACACTCGATGTCCGTATGCAACGTCATTGTGTCAGTTCGATGGCTATTGCGGAATGGCTGGAGAATGACGACCGCGTTGAGGGTGTTCTTTATCCCGGTTTGCCGTCACATCCGCAATTCGAGCTCGCGACAAAGCAGATGAGCGGCTACGGCGGAATCGTCACGTTCTTCATCAAGGGGGATGTCGAAACTGCCCGGCGATTCCTGGAACGCTGCGAGATATTTGCGCTGGCGGAAAGCCTGGGTGGCGTCGAAAGCCTGGTCAATCATCCCGCAATCATGACGCATGCGAGCGTGCCCGCAGCTATACGCGCCGAGCTTGGCATCAGCGATCAGTTGATTCGTCTGTCTGTCGGCATTGAAGCACTTGATGACCTCGTCGCGGATATCGATCAGGCACTGGGCTGATCAGGCACCCAGCGCGGCCAGCTGATCCGCCTGGTATTCGTTCGTCAGCGGATCGATAACCTGGTCAAGGTCGCCTTCAATGATCTCGTCGAGTTTGTAGAGAGTCAGGTTGATGCGATGGTCCGTAACCCGCCCTTGCGGATAGTTATAGGTACGAATACGTTCACTTCGATCGCCTGAGCCGACCAGCAGGCGGCGCTTTTCGGCATGTTCCGCTTCCTGCGCGGCAACTTGTGTATCGAGCAGCCGGGCCTGCAGCAGGGACATCGCTCGTGCCCGGTTCTTATGCTGCGAACGTTCGTCCTGGCATTCAACTACGATGCCGCTTGGCAGGTGGGTCAGACGTACTGCCGAGTCTGTCTTGTTGACGTGCTGGCCGCCGGCGCCGGACGCGCGGTAGGTATCGACACGCAAATCCGATGGATTGATTTCAATTTCCTCAACTTCGTCCGGTTCCGGCAACACAGCGACCGTACACGCCGATGTATGAATGCGACCTTGCGATTCGGTTGCGGGAACGCGTTGCACGCGATGCGCGCCGGACTCGAACTTCAGTTTTGCGTAAATGCTGTTGCCCGTAACGCGGCTGATGATTTCCTTGTAACCGCCATGCTCGCCTTCCCGGGCGGTGATAATTTCAATCTTCCAGCCAACGGTTTCGGCATAGCGCGAATACATGCGAAACAGGTCGCCGGCAAAGATTGCGGCTTCGTCACCGCCGGTACCGGCACGGATCTCGAGAAAAACGTTCGCATCGTCGTGCGGATCCGGCGGGATCAGGGATTTTTGCAACTCCAGAATCAGCGACTCGCGGCGCTCGCTCAAGGGACCGAGTTCGTCTTCACCCATTTCACGAATGTCGGGGTCCGCATCATTCAGCATTTCCTCGGTCGAGGAGATTTCCCTGCTCAGCGCCCGGAATTCGTTGAACAACCTGACGACGGGTTCGACGCGAGCGTATTCCTTTGAGAGGTTGCGAAACTGATCCTGGTCAGAAATGACGTCCGGGTCAGCCAGCAAGCCGGCGATTTCTTCAAATCGCTCGCTGACGGATTCGAGTTTGGCGCGGATAGAGTCTTTCACGGGTTACGCCTTTTCATCCTTGTCAAGGTCAAACAACGTGCGCGCTGCCTGAATCATCGTTTCGTCGGACGCTTCACCCGCTTTACGCAACGCGATGCTGGGATTGTGCAGCAGTTTCTTCATCAGTGCTGCCGTCGCAAACTCGATCGCGTCTTCGGCCGTTTCACCCCTTGCTATTCGGCGCAGTGCAAGCGAAATAACTTCGTCACGGATACGTTCGCTTTGCTCCCGCAACGCCGCGATCATGGGAACCGCCTGTTTCGATCGCTCAATAGTCAGATAGCGTTGAATTTCTTCATCGAGCAGCTTGTTGGCCTCGACCGCTGCCGCTTCGCGACTTCCCTGGCCTTCCTGGATGACCCGGTCGAGGTCGTCGATGCTGTACAGGTAAACATCCTCGAGGTCGCCGACGCCTTCTTCAATGTCCCGCGGCACGGCAATGTCCACAGCGAAGATCGGTTTGCGCTTGCGTGCCCGGATTGCATCCTGCATGTGTTGCATCAGGATGACCGGCTCCGGACTGGCGGTCGAGCTGATAAGAATATCAGCCTCTGGCAGGGTGCCGGCGATTTCCGACAATGGCAGGGCAAAGCCGCCGAAGCGACCCGCCAGGTCTCGAGCACGTTCGACATTGCGGTTCGCCACAAACAACCGGCCAATGCCGCGACTGGATAAGTGACGTGCGAGAAGCTCAACGGTCTCCCCGGCACCCACCAGTACAGCGGTGTGTTTTGTAAAGCCGGAGAAAAACTGGTTTGCCAGGTTGACGGCTGCCGAAGCGACCGAAACCGGGCTCGCCCCGATCGCAGTATCGGTACGAACCTTTTTCGCGACCGAAAAACTGTGTTGCAAAAGCCGGCCGAGTTGCGGACCGATCGTTCTGGCACCTTGGGCCGCGCGATAGGCTTCTTTGAGTTGCCCCAGGATCTGCGGTTCGCCAAGGATCATGGAGTCCAGGCCACAGGCGACGCGGAACAGGTGACGAATCGCCTCGTCCCCATCCAGGGTGAACAAGGACCCGCCAAATGACCGGTCGAGGGCCCGGTCGCTGTGCAGCCAGTCCCGCAGGCGCGCTCCGCCATCGTCGTCGGCTACGACATAAAATTCCGTGCGGTTGCAGGTCGACAGCAGAACCGCCTCATCCACGCCGTCGAGTGCGCGGAGGTTGAGCAGGGCACGCGCAACGTCGTCACCCGCGAACACAACTTGCTCGCGAATTTCGACAGGTGCCGTGTTATGGTTCAGCCCGAGTATTTGCAGCGGCATAACGTCTATTGGCGGCGCCGAACCGGCACCGAAGAATTACGAAGTTCGTATCATAAGCGAACTGAACCGCCAGTTCCCTGTCTCTGTAATAAACGGACGAATTATTTATGCATGACACTCTTCGGCGGCGGCCAGCCAATTCACTGGTAACGCTGCTCACCCTGGCGATGACATTCCCATTCGCGGCTGTTCAGGCCGATGAGAAGAACGCATCGGATGCGAGCGCACATATCCTGCAGGCGGAAATCGCCCTGCAACGCGACGAATACCTGAAGGCGACCACGGAATACCGCAAAGCAGCCGAACTGAGCGAAAGCGTCGAACTGGCACGCAAGGCGACTCGCATGGGCTTTTCCTACGGATTCAACGACGAAGCTCTGCTGGCCGCCATTCGCTGGCAAGAACTCGACAGCGAAAGCGAAGAGGCGCGTGCATTTCTCGGGCAGCTTTACTTCAGGGTCAATGACCTTCGCAATGCGCGACGCCAGTTTGAAAAACTCATCAAGGCCGGGCCGGAGGATCCGGGCACGCGATTATTGTCGCTGGTGTCCTATCTGTCCGAAGAGGACATGCCGGAACGCGCCGATGAGCTGATACGGACTTTGGCCAAACCTTACAAAGACTCGGCCAGGGCCCATTACGCCGTCGCCGTCATGGCATTGCGCTCCGGTGACTCGGAATACGCCAGGCAACGGGCCAAAGAGGCGATCGAGATCGATCCGGATTTCACGCGACCGCGACTGCTTTATGCGCGAGCCCTGATGTTTGAGGGCGATTCCGACAAGGCAATCGAATACCTCGCTCACCTGATTGGTGACAGTCCGCAACCCGATCCGGATGCGCGCATGGAACTCGCGCTGATGTACATGCTGACGGGCCGGGACGACGACGCCCTGAGCCAGGTCAACCAGGTTCTGCTGGAGGAATCGGGTCGGCTGGACGCGCTGCGGCTCATGGCGATCATCAATTTTCGCCTCGAGCGACTGGATGCCGCGTGGGATGATTTTCAGGACCTGCTGGCGTCCGGGCAGTACCGCATGGATGCCTTGTTTTACCTCGGAAGAATTGCCGACTACCGCGAGCAGTACGAACGCGCTGTTCGACTCTACCGCGAGGTTCGCTTCGGCTCAAACACGATGTTCGCACAGCGCCGGGCAAGCGCACTGCTGGCGCACCAGCTTGACGATGTCGACGGCGCCTTCCGGATGCTCGAGGATTTCGCTGCGGCCTCGCCGGACAATGCAGTCGATGTTGTGACGCTGAAAGCGCAGCTCCTGGTGTCGCTCGAGCGCTACGAAGAGGCGCTCGAACTCTACGACAAGGCGATCGAATATCGTCCCGATAGTGAAAGCCTGGTCCTCGGGCGATGCGACCTGTTGCTGCGCACTGGTCGCCTCGATGACGCCATTGCTGAATACCGCAGGGCGCTGAAGCGCTGGCCGGATAGTGCGCTGACCTTGAACGCGCTGGGGTATACGCTGGCGGACAGGACCGACCAATACGCCGAAGCCGAAAAGCTGATCCGCAAGGCGCTGAAGCTTGATCCGGAGAACCCGGCCATTATCGACAGTTATGGCTGGGTGCTCTACAAGCTGGGCAAACTCGAAGCCGGCCTTCAGCAACTCAACATTGCGTACGAGCGTTTCAGCGATCATGAAGTGGCTGCTCATATTGTCGAAGTCCTGGCCGAACTTGGCCGGAAGGATGAGGCATTCGCGATGCTTGAGTCGGCTGAAGCAAAAACGCCCGACAGCAAACTGTTGCAGGATGTTCGTGCTCGCTACTTTGACGACAAGCCCTGAGGCCCGGTCATCCCGGGCCGTATGCCTGGGCCTGGTCGTCCTGGTGGTCTCAGGGTGTGCGGCAACACGTCCGGGTATCGATTTGCCGGATATTTCCGCCTGGGAGCAGCGCCAGGCAGTGCTCGGCATGATCGCCAACTGGGAATTCAAGGGTCGTATCGCCGTGAAAACGGGCGATGACGGCTTCAATGGCAAATTCGACTGGACCCAGACCGGCGACGATTTCTTTGCCACGGTCGGCGGGCCGCTGGGCATTGGGACGGTTCGAATCGAAGGCGACGATCAGGTCATCGTATTGACGGACAAGGACGGTATCAAAACGGCCCTTGTCGATCCGGAGGCTGAACTCCTGAATCGATACGGCTGGACAATTCCGGTCGCGAGCCTGCGTTACTGGGTCCTGGGTATTCCGGACCCGTCCATGTCGGCCGACACTGAATTCGATGAAACGGGGCAACTGGTGCGTATCGACCAAAGCCAGTGGGAGGTGCAAATCTCGCGCTATCGCGAGGCTGCGGGGCAGCAGATGCCGCGCACGCTGACAGCGACAAACCCGGATACCCGCGTACGGATGGTCATCGACCGCTGGAATTTCTTCGAGCGTTGACAGTGACGGGGCCGGACAGCACACTACGCCCCAAAATTCTGTAACAAATCCTTGTTGGGGCGTAGCCAAGTGGTAAGGCATCGGGTTTTGATC
>DDIP01000210.1:0-4743 GCA_002338605.1 Proteobacteria bacterium UBA1847
CCAGCAGCTTCTGCAGCACCGAAACGCATTGCAGCGCGTCGCAAGCCAGCTGCTGCAGCAATCCCCCGCACTGTCGGTGCAACGCTCGATCGGCCGACTGGTGACGCTGCGGCAACGTCTTGGAACGTCCGCACTAAAGGCATTGGGCGATGCCAGCCACCGTATTGCGCTGCTCGGCCGCGCATTGAACTCGGTGAGCCCGCTGGCGACGCTGGATCGCGGCTACGCGATTGTGCAGGATGAGGCGAGCGGTCGCGTCCTGACCCGCGCCAGTGATGTAACGGCGGGTAACAAGGTTCGCGCCCGACTGTCGGAAGGCGAATTGGTCGCAACGGTTAACAAGGTAATTAGAGAATGATTAAGTGCTTTTCATGGCTTGTTGCACTGCTGCTGATTGGTAATACGGCGCAAGCGATCGAGGTATCGCCCCGACCAGGCGGCGTTGCCATGATCGAGCTCGGCAGCGCGTCCTTGCCGCCGCCTCGCGTGACATTTAACGACAAGCCACTGCTCGTAATGGCGAAAGACGGACATTGGGTTGCGGTTGCCGGAATTCCGCTGGACACAGAACCGGGTGAATGGCCGGTCTTGATCAATGGTCAGGAACAGTCGGTCACCGTCGCCGCCCACACCTACCGCGAACAGCGAATTACCGTCGAAAACGAAAGTTTCGTGACGCAAAGTCAGGAACAGCTCGATCGTATCTTCAGGGAACGCAAGATTATCGACAGCGTACTGGGCAGCTTTCGTGATGTTCCGATCGACGGTGTTGCGCTGGCAGCACCAATCAATGGCAAGCGCAGTCCGAGCTTTGGCTATCGACGCTATTTCAATGACCAGCCGCGCTCACCGCACAAGGGCATGGACATCGCCGGCAAGACGGGTGATCCCGTCATTGCACCGCGTGCCGCCCTCGTCGCCGCGACCGGTGATTATTTTTTCAACGGCAACACCGTGCTACTGGATCACGGGCAGGGATTTGTGACAATGTATTGTCACCTGAGCGAAATTTCAGTCGAGAAAGGCGAGACGGTTGATGTCGGCGATATCATTGGCGCGGTCGGTGCGACAGGCCGTGTCACGGGACCGCACTTGCATTTTGGTACCTACCTGAACGGAACCGCGGTAGACCCGGCAATCTTTTTGCCACCACCCGTTTCCGACTGACCCGACGGACCTTCCAGCCCGTTGCCGAATCGACCTAGTCACAACAACTCTCGAAAAAGTCACACACCAGCGGTCGAAATGCATCCATCTCGACAAGAAACGAATCGTGGCCGCGTATGCAATCCAGTTCGACCAGCTGCGTATCGGTACACACCGTTGAAATACCCTTGGCCAACTCGCGTTGTTGCTCGATCGGAAACAGGATGTCCGTTTCGACGCCAATAACCAATGCTCGATCGAGTTTGAGTTTCTTGAAGCCTGCCGACAGTGAGCCGCCGTACTCCGCCAGGTCGAATAAGTCAGACGCGTGCGAGAGGTACAGGTAACTGTTCGCGTCGAACGCGCCACTGAACTTGTTCGCGTGATTTTCGAGGTAGGACTCCACTGAAAATTCAGCGACAAACCGGTCTTCAGTGCGCGCCGGATCGGTCGCGCGCTCGCGGCCAAAACGTTGCTTCCACTCCTCCGCGGAACGATACGTAATCATGCCCAGTTTGCGTGCCAGTCGTTGACCGGATACCGGCGGTGCCCCCGGATCGTAGTTGCCTTTTTTCCAGAGCGGGTCGGAGCGAATCATCTCGCGTTGCAGGGAGCGAACCGCAATGCCGAAAGGCAATGAGCGTGTCGCAGATGACATGGAAATGAAACGCCTCACTTCACCGGCATGACGCACGCAATAGGCAAGTCCGCTCATGCCACCCATGGAACAGCCGACAACAGTGTGCAGGCAATCGATACCGAGATACCTGACGACGAGCCAGGCCGACTCGGCAACGTCCTCAAGCGTCAATACCGGGAAAGACAGTCGATACCGCTCGCCGGTCGCCGGATTGATCGACGCGGGGCCGGTCGATCCAAAGCAGCTGCCCAGCGAATTGACGCAGATCACGAAATACTTGTCGCTGTCGATCGGTCGGCCTGAACCGATCATGTCCTCCCACCAGCCGGCTGACGGATCGTCCTCAGACGATGCTGCATGAGCTGAGGGCGACAGCCCGCTAAAAATCAGAACCGCATTGTCCCTGGCTGCATTGAGTTCACCCCAGGTCTCATACGCCAGCGTCGGAGATTTGAGGTGCCCCGCCCGATGCATCCGAAACAATCCGTCGTGGGTATAGAGTTTTCTCGCAGAGCTCATTTCTTGACCTTTTTCATCAGGCGTTTGCGCTTTCGCTCCTGTCGCGGCGTCAATACGTTGCGTCGTCCCTCAAACGGATTCTTACCCTTCTTGAAAGCCAGGCGAACCGGTGTTCCCTTGAGTTTAAACGCTTTTCTGAAACGGTGGACCAGGTAGCGTCGGTACGCCTCAGGCAATTTGTCTGTCTGGTTGCCGTGGATAACGATGACCGGTGGATTGCGTCCACCCTGGTGCGCATAGCGCATTTTGATGCGACGACCGCGAACCATCGGCGGCGCATGAGCAATAACAGCGGACTCGAGTTCACGCGTCAGGTCGGCCGTCGACATGTCACGCATCGCAGCAGCATAGGCCCGCTCGACAGCAGGTAATAAATCGCCAACAGCCGTGCCGTGCAATGCCGAGATCGTTATGCGCTCCGCGAAATCGAGAAACGGCAACCGCCGGTCAAGATCGTCACGAACTTTTTTTCGCTGATCAGCCGACAGGCCATCCCACTTGTTGGTAACAACGACCAGTGCCCGCCCGCGCTCCATGATGAGACCCAGTAAACTGACGTCCTGCTCCGTCACGCCCTCCTGGGCATCAAGTACGGCGATGACGACCTCGGCCTGCTCAATAGCCTGCAGCGCTTTTACGATGCTGAACTTTTCAATCGCTTCGTGCACGCGCGCCTTACGACGAATACCCGCCGTATCAATCAGGACGTACTTGCGATCGTTACGCTCGAAGGGCACCGCTACACTGTCCCGTGTTGTCCCCGGCTGATCAAATACGACCAGGCGCTCCTCACCCAAAATACGATTTGCCAGTGTTGACTTGCCGACATTGGGACGACCGACAATGGCGATGCGAAGCTCACGATCGTCTTCGGCAACATCTTCTTCGTCCTCTCCTTCGTCAGTTACGACGAAGGCTTCCAGCACCTCTTCCATCAGCGCGCCGACCCGGTCGCCGTGCGCCGCGGATATTGCGATTGGCTCACCGAGACCCAGCGCGTGAAACTCGCTGTTCGCGATTGCGGATTCGAGGCCTTCGGTCTTGTTGACAGCAAGCCACGTTCGTTTCGCATGCTTGCGCGCAAGCTCTGCTACGTGTTGGTCTGCTGCCGTCAGTCCGCCGCGGCCGTCAACCATGATGATTGCGACATCGGTTTCCTGCAGCGCGCGAATCGATTGATCGACCATGGCTTCTTCAATACCTTCCTCGCCACCAGCGACGCCGCCGGTATCGATGACCAGGTAGGGAATCGGCCCCAGTTTGCCAAAACCGTACTTGCGGTCTCTGGTCAGCCCAGGGTAGTCCGCGACGAGGGCATCGCGTGAGCGCGTCAGTCGATTAAATAAGGTGGACTTGCCGACATTCGGCCGGCCGATCAGAGCGATGACGGGAAGCATGATTGTGCACCTTCACCGAGGCTGATCAGGACTCGTCAGCAGTAGAAGAAATATCGGGCGCCTTGCGCTTGCTGCGATCCTGTACAACGGTATAGGCCGCCAGTGTACCGTCGTCACTCTGTACGTAAAGCGCATTGGCAACGGCGAGCGGCGGGCTTGTAATGGCCTTGCCGCCCTGACGCAGGCGGGCGACCGGCTTGCCGTCGATACTGCTAAAGAAGTGCAGGTACCCTTCGAAATCACCAACCACGACAGCGGTGTGAAATGGCACCGGCAACGTCGGGTCCCGGCGCAATAGGTCGTCATTGCGCCAGACTTCCGTACCATTGCTGCGGCCCATCGCTATGATCTCGCCACCGGCTCGCGTTGTGTAGATGCTGTTCCAGTCAGCCGAAACGCCAACGTGGGTCGAAATCTCCCGCGACCACAGCACCTGTCCCGATTCCGCAGCCAGCGACGCGATGCGTCCCTGGTAGCCCGCCGCATAAACATCCTGACCTACCACCGCGATCGCCCCGTCAACGTCGGACAGTCGATCAAGATCCGAGCGACCGGTGGGCAGCGACAACATCGAATCCCATTCGATATCGCCGGTCGCAGCCGTGACACCGAGCAGGCGTCCGTTATCAAATCCGGCAATGACAAGCGGTCCCACGAGCAACGGCGATGATGCACCCCGCATCGTGAGTGCCGGCATATTCTGCTCAAGTTCCCAGCGCTGCTTGCCATCGAACAGCGACAAGGCCTGCAATCGATTGTCGATCGACTGAACGATGACGTATTCACCTTTGACCAACGGCTGGGCAAGTGTCTCGCCACCAATGTAGGCGCGCCAGCGTTCAGAACCGGTTTTCGTATCGAGTGCGATGATGTGGCCGTCTTTCGTCGCAACAGCGACGGTACCCTCGCCGACGCCCGGTCCGGCGGACAATTCGACCTCAAGATCGGTCTTCCAGACGTCCTTGCCATTCGCCGGGCTCAAAGCTCTGACCTTGCCGTCCTGGCTTGCGGCGAAAATATTGTTGCCGTCCGTTGCCGGCC
>DDIP01000210.1:4855-4985 GCA_002338605.1 Proteobacteria bacterium UBA1847
CCGGCCGCAAGCCGACCAGCAGGTACTCAGCTTCAGCACCGAGCTTGATGCTCCAGATACGTTTGATGTTCAGCGAATTCGTGACATCGACCAGTTCTTTCGGCTCGAGTTCCTCGTCTTTGTCGCTGAA
>DDIP01000210.1:5129-6923 GCA_002338605.1 Proteobacteria bacterium UBA1847
TCCCGCCACAACCAGGACCGTCAACTGCCTCGTTTTATTCACTCAGATCCACCCGTTTCAGGCACCGGAGTTTCGACAGGCTCGGCCTGCTTCGGTTCAGCCCTGTCACCGGCGTCAGCTTCGATCTCGGGCAGATCGAGTGCTTTCCACTGCACAAGCTGTTGATCAACCGTGCCCTGCGACAGCGGATCGACAAGGACTTTTTGATAGGCGTCCTGCGCTTCAGCCAGCCGGCCAAGCGCCGTATAGGCATCGCCGAGCACCTCGCCGTAGGCCGCCGAGAATGACGGCAGGTCCTCGCTCGCGAGCAGGTCGACAACGTCCTGGGCCTTGTCCTGGTACAGGTAAATGCGTGCGAGTCGCAAACGGGCAACGTGCTTCAGCTCGTCGTCAGCGTCGCCGTTGACAACGGCCAGCAGTGCGTCGGCCGCATCCTGGTCACGATTCTTGTCCATGTAGAGGCGTGCCATTGCGAGACCCGCCTGGCCGGCATACGTTGTCCTGGCGTACGAGGTCTGAATTTCCGTAGCCGTCGCTTCGGCATCATCAAGGTTGCCGGCACTAACCTGCTTGAGGAGAGTCTCGTACGCAGCCGATGCTTCAAGCTGTGACTGCAATTGCCAGTCGTTGTACTTCACGTACCCGATCATCAGACCGATACCGATGACGAGGCCGCCAATGACGTACGCACCGTACTCTGACCACCACGCACGCATTTGCTCAAGTTGCTCTTTTTCTGAAAGTAAATCGTCCACGAAACAGCCTTTAACTCAAAATTTTCACCAGCGTTGCCGCCAGCTCGTTTAGCGCAACACTCACCTGATCGTCAGTGCTGCGCAATGGTTTAATACTGACCTGACCGCTGGCGAGCTCCTGTTCGCCAATGATCAACGCAAGCTCGGCGCCGCTTTTGTCTGCACGCTTCATTTGCGATTTGAAACTGCCGCCACCGAGGTTCATCTCAATCCGAATCCCGGCAACCTGGTCCCGCAATTCTTCCGCCAGCGAGAAAGCCTTTTCGAGCGTTCCCTCACCGAGCGCGGCGATGTAAACATCGGCATCCGCTGTCGGCGCCACGCCATCGCAGGCTTCGAACAGCGCAACGAAACGCTCGATGCCCATCGCCCAGCCAACCGCGGGTGTATCGCGGCCGCCGAGCTTGCTCACCAGCCCGTCATAACGCCCACCCGAACAGACAGCGCCTTGCGACCCGAGTGCATCCGTTACCCACTCGAAAACCGTGCGCGAGTAATAGTCGAGGCCGCGCACGAGGCGCGGATTCACGCTATAGGACACTCCGCCGGCATCCAGCAGGGATTTGAGTCCCCTGAAATGCTCCTCGGAAGCCTCGTCCAGGTAATCCAGCATGACCGGTGCGGCTTCGACCACGGCCTTCATATCCGGGTTCTTGCTGTCGAGGATTCTGAGCGGATTCTGCTCGAGCCGGCGAATACTATCCTCATCGAGCTGATTTTTCACGCCGGAAAAGTACTCAACCAGCGCCTCCCGGTAGCCGGCGCGAGCGCCGGGCGTTCCAAGGGAGTTGATCTCGAGCCGGATCCTGTCAATTCCGAGGCGCTGCCACATCCGCGCACTCATGATGATCAGCTCGGCATCGACATCCGGCCCATCAAATCCGACCGCCTCAACATCGAACTGGTGAAACTGGCGATAGCGACCTTGCTGCGGCTTTTCATAGCGAAACATCGGTCCGGACGTCCACAGCTTTTGCTTCTGGTTGTGAAACAGGCCATTCGTCATACCGGCGCGCACCATGCCGGCCGTTGCTTCCGG
>DDIP01000391.1:0-654 GCA_002338605.1 Proteobacteria bacterium UBA1847
TTCGCAAGAATGCCGCCATAAGCTGAGATCAAGTTAGCTTAACGTTAGCTATCACAATGCATCGTTTGTTGATCTTTACCGTTGCGTTCTATTTAGTCGCCGATCCAGGCGAGTCACATGCCTGCGGCTCCGTTGCGCAGTCATTCTGGTCGAATGTTCTCGAGGCTGATCAATCTCGCCTTGACACTTTCCTCAAGTCACAATCGTGCGGTGACGCCGTCAAGTATTCGCCTGAACACGCCGAGCCGTACATTGCTTTGGTACTTCTGAATGCGATTGACGCAGGTGTTCCCAAGCAAACAATCGAAGATACGTTCAAGGCATTTAACTGCGTCTCGACCGTTAGGCACCGTAGTGCATACAAGAAATTCGTTGAATTTTTTGGTGAAGAAAGATTCCTGGAGATCTGTGACTCAGAAGCCTTGGCTCGAATGTTCATAGTTCAAGCTTCAGGTGGAGCAAACTTACGGAGCGCACCGTCCACTTCAGCTGAAAAATTAGGTGCAGTTGCAGAAGGCGCTCTGGTTAAAGATGCTCAGCCGGAGGGTGACTGGTTTCTGGTCGAGTCTTACCTTGGTCGTGGCTACATGCACAAATCCACATTGAGGCCGTACCTAGGTGAAAGCTAACAGGTCACTGCACTTGCATCTCGGC
>DDIP01000391.1:822-16400 GCA_002338605.1 Proteobacteria bacterium UBA1847
CTTAACGTTAGGCAGCGACAGATACCGCGCCGTACTCAAGCGTCTGCCACGTACCTTAATGTAGTCATTGATTGGAGCAATTGCGCAGAGATGCCTACCTGCCCTTCATGTGAGCAATCAACCATAGGGGTGCTCTCGAAACTCTGGTCGGATCAGTGCTCGCCATCCCGCTGTAGATCATGCGGCTCATTGTCTTACCTATCGAGTAAATCGACGGTAACGCTCAACTTGTTTCTCTTTCCTGGAACTCTATTGGTTCTATTTGCTGCTGCCTGGACTCATTCACTTTGGCCAGCAGTGCTATTTTCAGTAGCATTCGTCGCAGAGTTTGTTCGGGTCATCTACTCGTCTCCCATGATCACGATATCGGACGCTCAATCGCAAGAAAATCGCCGGTATGGCCGTCTGTTTCTTCTATTGACCTTCGCAGTACTAAGTGTGGTGTGGTGGCTGGCGCACTGATCGGATCGCTCGAAGCCCTCAAGGATAGCCGCCCACTGACTGGTACAGGGCGCAGCCTAACAATGCGCTTCACTTGCAAACCGCTCCCGTCATCATTCTTGCATCCGCAAGAATGCCGCCGTACGCTAGGTTTCAAGTTAGCTTAAACGTTAGGCAGCTCGCCGATCTGAAGCGTGAAATTCGAAATCATCAGTAAGATTGAGAGTGCGGAGACATTCGCATCAGGCAATGCGATTCGCGAAATCGCCCGGTTGCGACGTACTTATGGAAAAGGCAGGTGGCGGAAGCGCAAGGGTTTCGCCGACATCCGATTCGTCGATGGCTCAGTTCGACGTGCTGAGCTACACTGGTACGAGGCCACCGGAATTGGAAAGAAAGAGTTTAAGATTAAGTACCTTCTAGACTGAGTCATTTCTAATGAAAAAGACACATTTTGTAATTTGCGTAGATAACTCGGACTACCCTGCCTCTCTTGAGAAGCGGAAGATCTACGAGACCATCGCAGATACTGATGCCGCGAAGCACGGTCATATCCGCGTCATAGACGAATCTGGAGAGGATTACCTATATCCCGCAGAGTGCTTTGTTGACGCGAATCTTTCAGAAGAAATTCAGAAAGCGGTGGTTAGAGCAGCCTAACAATGCGCTGCACCCGCCACTTGACTCAGCCTGCCTTGCGCTGTCGCCCCAGGCGACCTGGGTCAAGTGCGTGTTAGCTTAAACGTTGGCAGCCATTGATCTACACGAAATTCATCATCGCTCTATCTCTACCAGCTCTGACAAGCTTTTCGTACGTACCCACGGCTATTGCTGGCGTCAAGATTGAATCCTGCTCATTAGACCGATCCGCTTTACTGTCCCTTGATGAGAATTCGTTCGATCAGGATTTCGCCGGTGGATGGAGGGCGGTCGCGACCCAGGATGGCTGTAAGATCGTCGCGGCTGATCTAATTAGGGAATACATCGAAAAAAACAAGACGACCTCGACAATTCTAATATTCCATGAAGCACAAATGCGGGCGATGGCCGGGCAGACTGAAGATGCAATCCGACTATTCGCCAAAACTTTTAAAGAGCCGGGTGAACCTGACAAGATCGGTTGGAATTACTACGTCGAAGCAACTATCGCATTTCTGAAGAAAGACGCTGCAGCCCTACAAAGTGCTAGAGCAAAGTTGGCTGAGGTATTGGAGCCCGACGGATACAACCCGGTAGACGTAAACGGGCAACCTATGAACTTGATATGGCCGCCCAACCTCAATGTTGTTGATGGATTTATCAAGTGCTTTGGCAAGACTTACAATGAATCATTCAGCGAGTGCAATGGACCCCTGCTAAAAGAGGACCCGCGATTTGAAAGAAAGGAAGAATACGCCAACTAACAGGGCGCTGCACTTGCACTCTGGCTCATGTCACCATTCTTGCATTCGCAAGAATGCCGCCATAAGCTGAGATCAAGTTAGCTTAACGTTAGCTATCACTATGCATCGTTTGTTGATCTTTACCGTCGCGTTCTATTTAGTTGGGTTAACCCGCAGCACCGATTGAAAGCAACCTAGCAAGCGCTGCACTTGCGAGCCACCACGGTCACGATTCTTGCATCCGCAAGAATCGCGCCGTACGCTAGTTTCAAGTTGGCTTAAACGTTAGGCAGCACACTTGGAACCAACATGAACTCAAAAGCACTGGTATTTGCAATCGTCGGCGCTCTCGTCGCTCTTTTCTACGCATTCGAGTCGTATTTGCAGTTTCAGGCCAATGGAGTGACTGGACCATTGTTCGCTAAGGTCGCGATCTGCGGTATCGGCGGTTACTTTTTTTGGCGAAACTTTGGACGTATCAGGAAATTTGATTCCAAAAAATCATCACAGGATACTACCTAATTTGGCGTCAGTTTATGATGCTGAACTCACTCTGCCAGCAGACGCTAGCAAAACTTTTCGAATTGCGGGAGTGGCTGAAAGACTCACAGTCAGAGCACCGCAGGCCAATTGGCGAAGACATAATGTGGAACTCGAATTCGAGAGCAAGGCAAGAGTCTCCTAACGTGCGCTGCACTTACATCTTGGCTTCTGTCATCATTTTTGCATTCACACGAATGCCGCCGTACGCTATTTGCCAATTCGCTTAAGCATTAGGCGTACAGTTTGAGAATCTGAAAGCGTTTAACTCCTAGGCTCACATCAGACATTTGAATCCCATTGACGAAGGACTTCTGAAACCATGCTTCTACGAAGTGTTATTCAGCACGTAAAAGATCAGAATTGGTTTGCTGTCGGTATCGATTTTGTAATCGTAGTCGTCGGCGTCTACATCGGTATTCAGGTATCAAACTGGAACGACGAGATACGTGTCCAATCACTTGAAGCGTCGTATCTCACTCGCGTCGCCGATGAATTGAAATCCAATATCGAGATGTTCGATTCTCAAGCGAAGTTTTCCCGAGAATCACGTTCGGTACTTGGCAATTTCATCGCGTCAATTGATAGTCAATCGTCGTCTGACGCTGACTTGGTAAGCCACACCAGCGAATACCTCTCGAGCGGCGTATTCTTTACAAAGTTCACGCCAAGCCAAACAACTTTTGACGAACTCAAGTCAACCGGAAATCTCGATATCATCAAGGACAAAGCGATTAGGGAGGCCCTGGTTGAACTTCACGTTTATTATGAAAGTGGCACAGACGTTGTCGAATCGAACACCGATTGGGTATTGCAGTCAGAAGACACTGTTTATCTCAGCTTTGATGCCCTTCGGTTCGATGAGCGGACATCAGCACTCTTTTCGCAGCGATCGACCGCAGAAATGGCACTACAAATACGCGAAAATAAGGATCTATTGATCCGCCACGCAGCACTGCACTACTGGATCAAAGATCGTGCTTTAGAAATCCTGGAAGGCGCTACTGAGCTTTCTGATTCCGTCTTGCGTCAGATCGAGAGCAAATAATAGGTGTCCTGGATAAATCGCTGATCGTGACCGAATCCTGACGTTTGGAAACCCATTGGATTGAGATTTGTACCGTGGAGTTGGGCGATGCCAGATATGGGTACCGGAAAGCGGCCCTGCAAGAACCTGCGTTCACCTAACTTTATTCGCACAAACCGGAGACTCTAACCCATGCGAGTACGCACTCTTTTTTGGCTGACAGGTCTATATATTCTCTCTGCGCCGACAAATGCCAAAGCTGAATCGGGCGATCGCCAAGCAATACTCGATTTGATGGACAAAGCCTTTGCAGCCGTGCGGTCAGGTATCGCAGATGACTGGCGAGCGATTCAGTTGGAGGAAGGCACAACGCTATCATTCAGGCCAGGTGCTGAAGGGCGACCGGACGAGCTCGAGATGCGAATTTCGAACAATGAAGATTTCATAGCAGACCTGAAACCCGACGGCCATGAATACCTGGAACGATGGACCGGAGAGCCCACCATCTTGATTCGAGGTCCCATTGCTGTGATTTGGGGAGAATATGAATTTTGGGTTGATGGTACATTTTCTCACTGCGGGGTCGACTCAGCGGACCTGGTCAAAATAGACGGCAAGTGGAAGGTCGCAAACTTCATGTGGACGGTAGAGAAGGAAGATTGTCCCACTGCGCCGAGTCACTGATTCAACTCGGATCGAGCAGATTCTCCTGGCCGCAAGCAGACTGTTCGGTCACCCCAATTAACTGCTATTGAACGTCGTTATCGGTGCGAGCAGCCATCCACATAGCGTGCAGTGCAGCCTAATAATACGCTGCACTTGCAGACCACTCCCGTCAAGCGTCTTGCATCCGCAAGAATCGCGCCGTACGCTAGTTTCTATTCAGCTTAACGTTAGATGGCTATAACAGGTAGTTAGAATCGTACAGGCAGAGAAACAACACTCGGGAGTCGACATGTACATTCCTGAAGGATATGGAACGGTTTTTCCATACATGATCGTAGACGGCGCAGAGGAGCTTGCAGACTTTCTGTGCGGCGCTTTCGGCGCCAAAGTGGAAGGAAAAACCGCATTTCCCGATGGGCGTATCGCGAACATTCGAGTCAGACTCGGAACGTCATGTTTCATGATGAGCCAAGCGGGAAACGAGACTATGCCTCCGATGCCAGCGTCTTATTACTTGTACGTTGATGATGTAGACAAGTCCTTTGAAGCCGCCGTCAAGCATGGCGCCCAAAAAGTGTTTGATCCAGCCGACATGCCTTATAAAGACCGCCAAGCTGGTGTTACTGACCCATCCGGAAATACTTGGTGGATTTCCAAGCGGCTCGTAGAGGAACCATATGATCCTTGAGGGAGGTGCAATTGGCCGGCTTAGTTGGCATAGATCACGTCGCGCAACTGTCGAGGGCAGTGGACCCGGTCGTTGCTTTATGGTGAGCGGAAACGCCGTCGTACCTCGTTGCATTGTTGTCAACGAGGCGCCACCTAACAAAGGCATGCATCGGACAGCCAAAAGTGTCACGCTCTTTGCAAGAGCAGAGGCCGCGCCGCTGTTCTCTGCAGCTGACCCTCGACGTTAGATTCAACTTGTTTTTGACTTTAGTGGTAATGCCATTCTTACGGGCAGCGGTGACCGGAAATGTCGACTGCGAAAGAACACATAGCCAAATTGATAGAACATCAGCCTGACGACAGCTCGGAGGCCCACTAGTGAAATTTATGCTCGGCACAACACTTTGGATTCTCGTCGGACTTTCGATTGCGGCAAGTGTTTCTGCAGAGCAGTATGACTTCGAAGTTGGGCTCGCGTTTAACAGCACGCGCTTCGATGGCAACCGGACCATTACGACACCGGGTGGCACGATTTTCAATGCCACAGAATCGGACACTGACGATCTAGGCCTGTCCGGAAGCTGGTATTTCAGCGGCTTTTCTGACGACAAGGGGCCATGGGCCAGGGCGGCTTTTGTGAATCGCGCCTCTGCACTGAACGTTGACTACGCTCGCATCGACCAGTCAATCGCAGCAATTCTGACCAGCAATGATCCGGCATTTCCTGCTCCGCCGATTTCTCCGAGATTCGACGCAGATGGCGATTCGTTTGGAGTCGATTTGCATTACGTGGATCGGGATAGCGGCTGGTTTGGCAGAGCAGGGCTTTCCCGATCGGATACTTCGCTAATCGGCTTCGTCAATGACGCCACCGAAGCATCAGCCTGGCAATTGGGCTTCGGCAAATATGTGCTTGATACGACTGCCATTGGTCTGGATTTTGGTCAAGCCGAGGTCAACGGTCTGGACGGGGAGTCGATCGCGGTTAATCTCGAACACTTGGGTGATCTTGGCGCGAGCTGGCAGTATGCAGTCGATTTCGGTTTCAATCATCTGGATACCGATGGTGGCCTGGAGGTCGACACCTGGCGCGCAGCCTTGTCCCTGTATCCGAACCAAAGGTTCGAGTTTGGCGCCGCCGTTAAAGAGCTGTCCGGATTATATGCTCTGGACAATACCAGTTTCGAGGGGTTTGCGAGCTGGTTCGCAACTCCAAATGTTCGTTTATCCGCGCGCTACCGTGTTGATGACGTCGACTACCTCGGCAATATTTCAATCGGCGGTGCTCCAACTGTCAGTAGTGCCGACCAGGACTCATTCGGTATTGGTATCTCCGTGCGCTTTTAGCGGTACTGGAGTTCCCCTGAGATCAAATTAGCTTAACGTCAGGCTGCACTTTAGATCATGAAAAAAATCTGTTCTGTATTGCTGGTCGGTGTCGGGTTGTTGAATCTGTTTCCCATCATCGGCGTGCTTTCTGCCGAACAGATCACTGGTCTTTATGGCATCGGCATTGAATCAGCAGACCTCGAGACACTAATGCGCCATCGGGCAGTCATGCTCGGTCTGATTGGGGGGTTCCTGCTTTTGTCAGCCTTCCGCCCATCACTGCAAGTGCTTGCAGCTTCAATGGGCCTGGTGAGCATGTCCTCGTTCGTTATCCTCGCGTATATTGCTGGTGACAACGGAGATCAAATACACAGAGTGGTTGTAGCAGACATTGCGGGTTCTATTGCGGCTGCCTTCGTTTTGGTAGTAATCGTTAGGGAGGGGCGCAATGCTGCCTAACAGTGCACTTGCAAACCGCTCCCGTCACGCTTCTTGCATCCGCAGGAGCCGCCCCGTACGCTAGTTTGAAGCTTGCCTGGACGCTGGGCAGTAGCAGATAGGTCAACTGCTTCAGGGGTCCACAAACGGCGCTTAGCGGAGATCCCGAAAAGCAATTTGGCTATAGGCTTTCTATTTTCAGGTGGACAACATGGCAACACAAAGAGTAGCGATCATCACAGCCGGTGGTAGCGGAATGGGTGCAGGCGCAGCTCGAAAGCTCGCGTCTGATGGTTTTCACGTTGCCATTCTGTCATCTTCCGGCAAAGGCGAAGCTCTCGCGCAGGAATTGGGCGGCATCGGTGTCACCGGATCAAATCAGTCGAGTGACGACCTAAGGTCATTGACTGACAAAGCCGTAAAAAAATGGGGGCGAATCGATGTACTTGTGAACAGTGCTGGGCACGGACCGAAAGCGCCAGTACTCGAACTCACTGACGATGACTGGCACTTGGGCATGGATGTCTATTTCCTCAATGTCGTTCGACCAACACGACTTGTCACTCCGATTATGCTGAAACAGCGGTCCGGTGTGATCATTAACATTTCATCGTTTGCTGCTTTCGAACCAGACCCCCACTTTCCAACGTCAGCCGTTTTTCGCGCGGGTTTAGCCGCATATACGAAGTTGTTCTCCGACAAATATGCGGCGCAGAATGTCCGCATGAACAATGTGCTGCCCGGATTTATTGACAGTCTTCCCGAAAAGAAGGAATTTCGTGATCGCATTCCAATGCAACGGTACGGGAAGACGGATGAGATTTCTGAAACAGTGGCATTCCTGGCTTCGGATGGCGCGGGGTATATTACGGGGCAAAACATTCGAGTTGACGGAGGCATTACTCGCTCCGTATAACGGTCTGTCTTGGTGTTGATTACCGCTTTGCGGAGATAACTATGTCGAAACTCATATTGCTTTTGAGCCTCGCACTTCCGGCTGGCGTGGTATTTGCGCAAGAACAGTCGCATACCGATGCTGCGAAAGAGCTGCTTGACCTCATGAACTCAGACCAATCTATAGAGCAGGCTTATGACCAGATGTACGTGCAGATGTCCGGGATGGCCGATCAGCTGGGAATCACCGAAGAACAGCGTCCGATATTCGATCGCTATATGGAAAAAATGGTTGTGGTGATGAAGGAAGAGATGAACTGGAAGAAGATGGAACCCCATTTGATCAAAGCGTATGTTTCAGTTTATTCGGAAGATGAGATAAGAGAGCTCAACGAATTCTATTCTTCTCCTCTAGGGCAAAAGTTTATATCGAAAATGCCAGAACTTATGGAGGCAACAATGGTGATGACTCAGGACATGATGGGTGAAATGATTCCCCGATTTACCGAGATCCAAAAGGAGTTGTATGCCGACCTGAAGAAGGACCGGTCTGCAGCGAAGTAGAGTTGCTTCCTGCAATACGCTGCCGCTGCCGACCCAGCCTGCCGTGTCTTGTCACTCACGACAGCCGGCGTCCAGTACGAAAAGAGCATCGGAAACTTGATATAGTCCATAGTGGGTCATGAAGGAGTAGAAAAATGCTCGACTTTGTTGAAAACAAATATGTAGTTGCCATCGCGCGAACTGCGCTCGTGCTGATTTTTTTCATGGGTGGATTTAGTTTGCTCACTGGCGACGTACCCGTCGAGTACGCAGCGACAAAAAGTGTACCGGCCTTTGCCGTCTATATTGGCTTCGCTATCAAGCTCTTTGGTGGATTGGCCGTGATAGTCGGCTTCCAGACACGTATCGCCGCCCTGCTCCTCGTGCTATTTACGCTTCTCACAGCGTTTATTTTCCACGGCGATTTCGGCAACGTATTCTGGAAAGAGATATCCATGATCGGTGGTCTATTGCTCGTCGCCGCCTACGGGCCAGGCGAACTTAGCATCGACGGACGTCGGGCGAGCGGCGCCTAGTTATCGAAGGCAGAGCACGACGTACGGTGGGCTCCACGCTATCCTGGACGTTCGTCGTGTTGAAGGTTGTTGCCACCAGCGACAGGCGCATACGCGGTGCATTAGTGTACCAGCCCAGCGTTTCTGCAGTTTCCTCAGCCTCGGTCTTGCCAATCTTGTTTCGGAAATTGATGAGCTAGCATCTGGACCCGCGACCAATCTCGACGCTCTGGCATCCCTGCTGGAGAGTTGCTGAATCGATCATGGCGAGGGAGCCTGTTGTAAGCTTTTCCAGTATCAGTCCAGTGCACAACCGGGCGACGGGTCGGTTCATGGCATCCGCGTTGTTTGCCCTGCCCATCACACTCGCCGTCTTGTTCGTGATGACGCGACTGATTCTTCCCGGTGATCGCGACCCTGTCGTCAGCCGAATGATCCAGAACATTGAGTTTCAGCGGGCTGTCGAGCGGCCGGTGCCACCTGGCGTCCGCTCTTTTCGACGGCCGCTACGAATTGACGATAGATCTGCGCCAAAAGCGTCCGTTCGGACGTCAGCCAACCCGTCGCCTGTCTCTGAGCCCGGGGACATCGCCGAAGACTCTCCGGCCAGCAATGTACGCGTACGCGCAATCGACTGGTGGGCCGAGGCCCGCGGGGTCGCGCAGGACTCCAATGAAGAGGCACTGCAGCGCTGGTCGCTGGAGCAGGGCCATGCAAAGTATGTGTCCGTCATGCAGGGGCCACTTCCAATTACGAATAGCGTTAAAGCTCCACTACCAAAAACACAGGAGGACATAACGGGCTACATGAACACGTTTGGCGACATGGAAATCAAGATCAGCGAAAATTGCGTTGCACAAACCCAGGTTTCGGCCCGACTCGACATTTCCGATTTTGCAAAACATCTCCCGATGCGGATCATGTGCAAACATCCGAAGAAAATTGAGTATTCGTTTGCCCGTGAAAAACCGAATTGATATAACAGGTGACCGGATATTTTGCGCTTTGGCGCGCCAAACAATGGCTCGCGACCCAGGCGGAGTGGCAACAAATTGACTCAAGACAAAAGCTCTCAATTCAAAGCGAAGATCCGATGTCCACAAGAAACCGGAAGCGACAGCGCATGGGCCTTCATCGTACTGCCACGCGATGCCAGCGCCAAACTTCCAAGGCGCGGTCGAACAACAGTAGAAGGCACCATCAATGGTCAGTCCTTTAAAGCCTTGCTTGAACCTGATGGTCAAAAAAGTCACTGGTTGAAGATCGACGAAGAACTGATGAAGGACTCCGGCACACGAATTGGCGATATTGCGCAATTCAAGATTATGCCCGTTGAGCATGAGCCAGAACCGGAGGTGCCCGACGACTTCGGCAGGGCCCTGAAGTCCTGCCCTGAGGCTTGGGCCACCTGGAACTCTACGACAACCCTTGCACGCGTCGACTGGATTCACTGGATTACGTCAGCCAGGCAAACAAAGACCCGCGCCAAGCGAATTCACGATGCATGTGACATGCTTCTCTCGGGCAAAAAAAGAGTGTGTTGCTTTGACCCTTCCGGCGTCTACAGCAAGGCACTCAGTGCACCAGACGCGGCTGATCAGTAGCGCTAAAGCATGACTGTGTTGGCCAATCCTGCTGTCGAGCAATTTTGAGAGGGTTGCCGTGGAACAAGATGAGAAACAACGCAACTACGCGCTTGCCGAAGAACTTCTTGACGAGCAGGCCATGGTCGCCGCCATGGTCTCAGGGTTCATCACGATGATTCTCGGGTCGGGCATTTACGCAGTCACGGCACTGGTCGTCGGCGGTGATTCGGTTAGCGTCCTGGTCATAGGAATTGGCGCGGCAATCGGCCTGAGCATGCAGTACCTCGGTAGAGGCATAACCACGGATTTCACCGTCGTGGCATCGCTTCTTGCGGCGCTGAGTTATCCCGTGGCGAAGTTCTTCACAATTGCCCTCTACACGGTGAAACTGGAACGGATACCGGTTACTGACTTGTTCAACGTCAATCGCATAATGTCGATGGTGAACTGGGTTCTCTCCGGCCTCAGGCTCGTCGACCTGTTATTCTGTCTTGGCGCGATCGGTGCCGCTGCCTTTCTTTCAAAACGCCGTCTGAGCCATGATGAAGGCCAGGCCATTCGAACCTACGAAAGACGGTAACCTGTCGGCTGACTGGCAGACGAGGAATTTGCGGATATGAATACGTCCGGCATGGTTTTCAGAGCCCCCTGGAGCCTGTCCCTGAGACTCGTGACCACCTTAAGCAGCGGCGTATTGATCGGCATTGCGGTCATTGGCATCTCGATGCCGCCGGGCAATGAGTTTGTGTGGCTTGGCAGCATGGTGGCTCTGCCCCTCCTGATTCTGTTCGGTTCTGCATTGTTCATGATCCGCGGGTACGAACTGACGAAGGACAAGCTGCTGGTACGACGGCTCGGCTGGAAATCGGTGGTCGACCTCAGCGGTTTGAAGGGCGTTGAAATTAATCCTGACGCGATGAAGCGATCCTTGCGTTCTTTTGGAAACGGTGGCTTGTTTTGCTTCGCGGGCAAGTTCTGGAACAGGGAACTTGGCTCCTATCGAGCATTTGCAACCGATCCCCGCCTCGCTGTCATTTTGAGGCTTGCAACCCGGACCATTGTTGTAACACCGGATGACCCGACGAAATTCAAGTCTCAACTGGAACGCCTGGGACTGCTAAAATGAACAGCGTGAACCTTGAGAAACGACTTCCTGTTCTGGCAACTGCATTCCTGACGGCTATGTTGCTCGGCGCATGCGAGAGCGATTCGTCGGAACCATCCACTGCTCAACGCGCACTGGACGAACTACAAAGCAAATACGACGAACTGCTGAAAGACAAAGTCTATGTCCCCGTCGACTGGGCCGCGGAGGACCTGGAAAACATCGGCGACTGGGAATACAAGGTGGTCAATCTCGCCTTCCGCTCACCGGAAGACTTGCAATCGCAACTGAACGAATTCGGCAACGAACGATGGGAAGTCATCTGGCTCGAGAAGTCGCAGGGCGGATTCCTTGCCGTTTTAAAAAAGCCGTCGATCAGTTATTTGAGCAAGATCCCGATTTCGCAACTGGGTCGTATTGTCATCGGCGATCCGGACGCGCAACAGTAGAGCGCGGGGATCAATGAGCTTTGATACATGGCTGTTGCATACGGCAAAAGTTCGGCTATTGATAATCACACCGGCGCAGTGGTTTCGTGGCAATAACGAGGCCCGGGTCGAATGGACGGCGGTAGGCCGCCTTGTCGTCGCCCCCATCATCCTGGGGACCCGGACAAACACGCGCTCATGAGGCAATCACCATGCTAAGAACAATCCTCGCTGCCGTCGGCGTACTCCTGCTGATCTTTGTTGCCTATGCGGCATGGGTAATTATTGGCGCCGGTGATTCGACCGGTATCCGGCCCGTTGTGACATCGGAAATCCTGTCCGGCAGGATTCGAGTAACCGTTGCGTTGTCGGGAGTCGACTCGGAACACGAGATTACCGAAGTCATCTTTCCCCGCGAGTTCGGCGACCAACTTGAGATCTCCGCACCACCGGCATTTCGCCTGTCACCCTATGAACTCGAAGATACCAGCGAACCGAATAGCGCCGAGGCGGCCGAGTGGGTCGCGTCGGCGAACCGGCGCGACATTCGCTGGACCGGGTCGGTGACCATGCTGCCCGATGTGCCAGTGGTACTGGAGTTTCCGATTCGATATAGAATCGAAGGCAACAGCGCGCTCAGATTTCAGTACGAACGAAAAATTGGAATCTCCGCAGAAATATCGTTTTTCAATGTGCCTGTTGAAATCACCGAGGACTAAGATATGACCGATACGAAAACTGCGCCAGCCTTGCTTCCTGCCTTGCTGATCGCAATAGGTGTCGCCACAGCTGGCTATTTCATTGGACAGACGATGTACAACTCAAAGGTCGGCATCAACACGGCAGAGGTGAAGGGCCTGGCCGAGCGGCGCGTCAAGTCGGACAGGGCCTACTGGCAGATTCAATACACCGTCGACGGACAGGACAAGGATGCGATTCCTGAGTTGTACGCGGCATCGAAAGCGGACCAGGCGAAGATCGTTTCGCTGCTGCTCGACAGCGGATTCGATCAAGCCGATATCAAGCCAGGCGTGGTGAACTATGGCCGCCAGGAGTTCCGGGATGAGAACCAGGAACTCGTCGACGAAAAATTTATCCTGACCGGTGCCATCGAAGTCGAAACGAGCAACGTCCAGCTCGTGTCCGAGGCCCGCGCCAAGCTCAATGAGCTCATCGCTCTTGGTGTCGACATCCGCAATAACAGCCCGTCTTACTACTTCACCGGCCTGAACGATATAAAGCCCGACATGTTGAAAGAGGCCACAATGAATGCACGACTTGCCGCCAACGAATTCGCTGAAAATGCAGGCGTTGAGGTGGGTGGCATTCGCGATGCTCGCCAGGGCGGCTTTATCATCCGTGATGTCGGCGAAAGCTACAGCGACACGATGAAAATAGAAAAAGACGTCCGCGTCGTTACGACCATTACGTTCTATCTCACCAGGTAATCGACTGCGCTGGCCATACGATGCAACTTCAAAACGTGACGGTCGGTCCCGTTGCCCGGTCGGCTGTGACCGCCTACTGCCTGATGCCACGCGTCGATGTACTGCACGTCCATGACCGCACATCGCGCGCTGCAGGACTGCTTGCGACCCTCACGCAATCCGCGTCCTTTGTGCTGACGAATGAAGTATCGATTGATGCTGATCGAAACCCGATCAGCCAGGCTGCCTGCCGGCGTGCTGCCGGCTTCATCGAGCCCGGCGAGATCGATGCGGCAACGCATATCGCCGTTTACCAGCGCGCCGCAAACGCGCTCAAGGCCTCGCAGGCGTCTCTGTGAGCTAGAACTCCCAGAGTATGCCGATCGCCGGAACCAGGGGCATCCAGTAGTCCTGCCCGCGCTCCAGGAAGTCTTCGCCGCTGGCATCTTCGACGATATCCCAATCGATGCAGCACTGATTGCGGCGATTCAGGATATTCGAGACTTCGACAAATGCCAGCAAGCTGCCGCGGCGGACATCGAATCGCCGGCTCAGTCGCATGTCAAGGGTCGCAAATAGTCCGTGACGTGCCGCGTTACGCGGTCCGGGGCTCACCGTGCCGCTGGCATTGAACGCGAGCTCGGTTGTCGGCCAGCCTGTATGTATGCTCGTCGCGACCGAGAAATCCCAGTGCTCGTTTTTCCAGTCGAGGCCGGCCTGCACGGCATGCGTCTGGTCCCAGCTGCGTCGCTGGTCGATGCCATCGATCTCGTCGGTCACGTTCGACCAGGTATATGAAGCCCACCAGCCAAACTGCCCCAGTCTTTGGTCGACAGACAGTTCAACGCCGCGTGAGCGCGCGCTGGCCGGTTCAAGGCGAACGCGATCCGGCTGCAGCTCCGGCATCAGGCCCAGCGGATCGAACAGGTTTTCGAATCGCGGGCGCACGCGCGAGATGTCCTTGTAAAACAGCTCCAGGCGCATCGACGTTTCGTTTGCAAACAGGTGTTGCACACCAAGTACGACGTGATCGGCACGCTGTGCCGGCCAGAAGTTCGTAACGCCGTCCTCAACCTGGAGAGCCTGAATGGGCTGTGACTGGTAGTAACGTCCGATACTGACCCGCAGATCGGTCTTCTCGCGAAGTTGGTGTAAATAGCTCAGACGCGGACTCAGTTGCGAATCGGAACTAAGCCCCGTGTAAGTCTGATCGTCCCAGCGCAACCCCCATTCGACGGTGGACTTGTCATGCAAACGCCAGCGATCGGAAAAATACACCGCATAGCTGCCGCCTTCCGGGTTTGCCGTCGCGGCACGACTCAGGCTTTGAGGCCGGCTCTCGTAAAGCGCGAGAATACCGTAATACTGTGCGTTGCCTCTGTAGACGTAGCTCGCATCACTTACCGTGGCGCTGATACCCCACTGCGTCCAGTGCCGGTCGTTCGGATTCCAGAGCCAGTCCTGCCGAAACCCTGCCTGCCGGATCGCCCGAACATCCTCGACGGTCGCAACCATCTTTTCGATGTCATTTGCGAATCCGCTGCGTCGATTCGAGTAGTCCACCGACGACAACACCATCGTGCTGGACAGCGTATCCGACCAACGGCTGTCAAGCCGCACCCAGAATTGTGCATTCCGTGTATCGCTGGTCACCTCGTCGCGCTCGGACGGTTCTTCCTCCAGGACCAGTTTGATCGCATCATCTGCATACAGCGCATTGAATGACAGGCGGGTACGCGGCGTGATGTCATAGGCAAACTCGCCGAACACATCGAAGTAGGACGGCTGACCGTAGGCCGGTTTGATGACCAGGTCGAGATTGCCGCGTCGCGCCGATACCAGCCAGCGCGTTTTGCCTCTGGTGCCCGACGTCAGCAGGGATGTATTAAAGACGCTCAGACCAATTTCATTATGTCGGCTGTCTTCGGACTCGATCGAGTCCATCAATACCAGCCCACTCATTCGGTCTCCGTAACGCACCGGGAAACCGCCGGTATAAACCTCGATGCCTTCGATCGCCCGCGCATCGATGGCACTGAAAATATTCTGGTAGTCACGAATATGAAACGGGTCAAACAGCCATTGCCCGTTCAGCATGATGCCAATATCGCCCGCTTCGCCGCCGCGGAAGTGGGCGACTGCCGAAGCACCACTTGCCGCTGCGCCTGGCAGGCGCTGTGCCGCGCGGATCGGATCTTCTCCGATGTCGGGCAGGTTCTGGATGGTTCGTTGATCGAAGGACGATTTCGAGGTGGTGATATCGCGGGAGATCGAATAGCGGCTTGCCGAAACAACGACGGATTCCATTGGACGGCCGTCCGGCGCCGCGGTGCGTTGCTGCGCTCGGTCATCGGTGGAACCGCGAACGCCCCTGGCATCGCGTACGACCAGGTGCACGCCCGAATCCGTTCGAATCGTGAGGCCATGTGGCCCAAGTATTTGTCGCACGATATCGAGCGGCGTTGTCGCGGTGGGCTCGGCAAGAACAACAAGGTCGGGTTTCACCAGGATCGTGCTGTAGGCGAACGCCAGGCCGCGTTCCCGAAATTCGTCGATCACGTCCGCGACCGGCCGCCCGACATAGGACA
>DDIP01000393.1 GCA_002338605.1 Proteobacteria bacterium UBA1847
TCGTATACGGTTCGCCGGCTCGCATAAAGAGCTGGGTCTGTAATTGTGGACTGCGGTTGTCGCTGTCCGCCGATCTAAACAGCGATGAGTCCGCAAGCTGTGAATGTGGCAAGCGCTATCAGAAGAAAAAATCATCTGTAACTGAATTGAACCAGAGCACCTAGCAAGGGACAAAACCTATGGCCGCAAACAAAGATATGACAGTGCCGTTGCTCGACCTGAAGGCGCAGTATGAATCGATCAGAGAGCCGGTTCGCAAGGCAATCGACGAAGTCTGTGAGAGTCAGTGGTTCGTAATGGGCCCGAACGTAACGGAGCTGGAAGAACGGATTGCCGCGTACAGCGAGAGTGCGCATGGCATAGGTGTGTCCTCCGGTACGGATGCGCTGCTCGTAGCCTTAATGGCGCTCGAGATTGGCCCGGACGATGCTGTTATCACGACCCCGTACACGTTTTTTGCTACCGGCGGAACGGTTGCGAGATTGGGTGCTACCCCTATTTACTGTGACATCGACCCGGGGACATTTAACCTGGATCCGGCGGCAGTATCATCTCTGGTTGAAAATGATTGCGAGCGTGTCGGCGGAGCACTCGTGCACAAGGCCAGCGGTAAAGTCGTAAAAGCACTCCTGCCGGTTCACTTGTACGGACAAACAGCGGACATGGCGGCGTTGATGAAGATCGCCGAGGATCATGACCTTCGCGTTGTTGAAGACGCTGCGCAATCTATCGGGTCGGAATACATCGACGGCCGCAGGGCGGGCTCGATAGGGGATGTCGGCTGTTTTTCATTTTTCCCGAGCAAGAATCTCGGCGCGTTCGGTGATGGCGGCATGTGCACCAGCAACGACGACGAACTCGCTGAACGCATTCGGGTTCTCAGATTGCATGGCGGAAAGCCGAAATATTATCACTCACTGGTGGGTGGAAATTTCAGGCTCGATGCGCTGCAGGCTGCAGTTCTTTTGGTCAAGCTTCAGTACCTGGATGAGTGGACCGCGAGCCGGCAGGCAAACGCAAAATCATACGATGCTGCTATCAGCGCAGCCGGTCTGGATGGCAAGATCACCGCACCGCCCACGCGTACGGGGAAACGGCATATTTACAATCAGTTTGTCATCCGTGCGGAACGCCGGGATGAACTGCGGCAGTTTTTGGGCGACGCGGGTATTGGTACGGAAATCTATTACCCGGTACCCCTGCATTTACAGAAGTGTTTTGCCTATCTGGGCTATGCGGAAGGTGATTGTCCGGAATCGGAACGGGCGGCCGGTGAGACGATTGCGTTGCCGATCTACCCTGAGTTGATGGAAAAACAGATTCAGTACGTGGTCGACAAAATCTCGGCATTTTACAGCTAGGCAATGCGTACTGTCAGCATAGTCGGGGCTCGCCCACAATTCGTCAAACTGGCCCCGGTCAGTCGGGCGATGTCGTGTGCCCAGGATCAGGGTCGCCCCGCAATAGAAGACTTTATCGTGCATACGGGCCAACACTACGATCCGGGGCTTTCGGATATTTTTTTCTCGGAACTGGATATCCCGGCGCCGGGTATCGATCTGAATATTGGCTCGGGGGCGCACGGAGAGCAAACGGCTCGAATGCTGCAAGGGATTGAACGCGTGCTGTTGGACATTCAGCCGGACATGGTGGTCATTTACGGCGATACGAATTCCACGCTCGCAGGTGCGCTCGCGGCCTCCAAACTGCACATTCCCATCGCGCATATCGAAGCAGGCCTCAGGAGTTTCGACAGGGCAATGCCAGAGGAAATAAATCGGGTAGTGTCTGATCATGTTTCCGACATCCTGTTCGCGCCAACAACAACTGCGATGGAGAATCTGGGGAACGAGCATCTGTCCGACAGATCCATTCTCGTCGGTGACGTCATGCTCGATGCCATCCGGTTCAATAGCAGCTTATCCCTGCTGAAGTCGAAAATTCTCGACAAGCTGCAACTCGAGGGCCAGCGTTACGGTGTCGCGACATTGCACCGTGCTGCCAATACTGACAGCGGTCGCCTGCGACTCCTGCTCGACTCTCTAAACCGGGTTGCCAGCGACTATTTGCCCGTTGTCTTTCCAGTGCATCCGCGGACCGTCGCCCGAATCAGCACTGAGTGCCCGGACTGGAAACCCGGGCCGCGGCTGATGGTGGTTGATCCTGTCGGGTATCTCGACATGATCAGGCTGACCGAGATTGCCAGCGTGGTGTTGACCGATTCCGGGGGACTGCAAAAAGAGGCGTTCTTCCTGAATACACCCTGCATAACCCTTCGGGATGAGACCGAATGGCCTGAGACGGTGGACGGAGGCGGCAATATTCTGGTCGGTACATCGCAGGACAAGATCCACCAAGCTGTGGGAAAGGTTCTCAGTCTTGCCGCGGACGGCGATTCCAAACCCTCTTTTTCAGCGGAAAAGTACTTTGGAGACGGCGACGCCGCAGGGAAAATCGTGGCGGAAATCGCCGATTTCTTGTCGCGCTAGACTGTGGCGCAGTTCCGATTCCAAGTGTGCAGCAGTTCCACACCTTGCCGACCGTGTCTGTGCGATAATTCGCGCGCCAAACGATTATGAGAAGCCTGTGGCCGGTGGAAACCGCCTGCAGCCGGATTTGTGTTGAACTGTGCCTGTCGAGTCGAAGGAAGACGAATGAGTGAAATTGCGGTCGTAGGAATTGGTGGCTGGGGCAAAAACCTGGCGAGAAACTACTTTGAAATTGGCGAGGCCAATTTGCGGTACGTTTGCGACCTCGACGAAAAAAAACTGAAGGCCGCGCACAGCCAGTATCCCGGCGTGCGTTGCACAACCGATTTCGAAGAAATGCTGAAAGATCCGGAATTGGACGCTGTCGTAATCGCGACGACGGGCCCAACGCATTATCGACTGGCGAGAATGGCACTGCTGGCAAAAAAGGATGTGTATGTTGAAAAGCCTTTCGTGCTTGAGGTGCCTCAAGCCGAAGAGCTGATAGAGCTCGCGGAGTCGACAGGTCGAATCCTTATGGTAGGGCACCTGCTGGAATATCATCCGGTTGTGATCAAGTTAAAGGAGATGATCGACTCCGGTGAGCTCGGCGACATCTACTACGTCTATAGCCAACGTCTCAATCTCGGTACCGTCAGAGAAGACGAAAATGCTTTGTGGAATTTTGCGCCACACGATATTTCGGTAATACTGTATTTGTTGGGCAAAGAGCCTGTTGACATCTCGGCTCGTGGCCAGTCCTATTTGAGAGAGGGAGTCGAGGACGTTGTGTTCTTCACGCTCACGTTTTCGGACAATTCGATGGCGAGTATCCAGGTTAGCTGGCTGGACCCTCACAAAGTACGCAAACTGACCATTGTTGGAAGCAACAAGATGGCTGTTTTCGATGATCTCGAGTCCAATGAGAAACTGAAGGTGTACGACAAAGGTGCGCAGAGGTCATCTGAATACAACACCTACGCCGAGTATATTGGACTGCGTTTCGGCGACATCACGATCCCCTACATAAAGACCGGAGAACCGCTGCGCGCGGAATGCTTGCACTTTCTGGATTGCATCAAGAATAGAACGCAGCCCGTGAGTGACGGACATGATGGTCTGCGTGTCGTTCGTGTACTCGACGCGGCACAGCGCTCGCTCAAGGCAAATGGGGCCCCGGTCTCACTGGGATGAAAAAGTCAGGAAAGGCCATGAAGGAAGAATCAACGAATCGTCGAATTGCAAGTCTGTCGCTGGACTTGGATAACCAGTGGTCTTACATGAAAACCCACGGCGACCCGGGCTGGAAAACATTTCCTTCATACCTGGACTGGTCTGTGCCACGGATTCTGGAGTTCCTCAAGAAGCGCGACCAGAAAATTACGTTTTTCATCGTGGGCCAGGATGCTGCACAGGATTGCAATGCCGATGCGATGCGGGCAATCAGCGAGGACAAGCACGAGATCGGAAATCACAGTTTTCATCATGAGCCCTGGTTACATACCTACTCCGAAGAGGAAATGGAAAAGGAACTTGAGCTGGCTGAACAAGCCATTGTCGGCGCAACAGGGCAGATGCCGCGCGGGTTCCGGGGGCCTGGATTCAGTCTATCGGATATCACACTGCGCACGCTTTCGCGCCGCGGTTACAAGTATGATGCAACCGTTTTTCCCAACCTTCTGAATCCGCTGGCACGAGCCTATTTTTTTGCAACCAGCTCTCTGACCGCCGAGGAAAAGGAGCAAAGAAAGGAGCTCTTCGGAACATGGCGAGATGCACTTCGACCGGTGAAACCGTTTCAATGGGTTATTGACGATCAGGATTTGATGGAGTTGCCGGTTACTACCATGCCCTTGTTCAAGACACCGATACATCTGAGTTACATTCTGTTCGCGTCGCGGTACTCCCGCACTCTTGCAATGATGTATTTCCGGCTTGGACTGCTGATGTGCCGAATTACAGGAACTGCGCCGTCGCTTTTGCTGCATCCGCTGGATTTCATCGGTTGCGATGATGTTGGCGAGCTCGCATTTTTCCCGGGAATGGACATGCTGGCGGCGGACAAAATGAGTATTGTTTCGCAAGTTCTTGACATACTGGAGGAGCATTTTGAGCCGGTGACTGTCGGTGAGCATATTGATGCACTTGATCCCCCATTTCGTCGACTTGAGCTCGAGGCGTCACGAGGCTGAAATCCAGAAAGTAGTTACAAGGTAGATAATATGCAGCAAGAAATCGTTGAATTGATCATTAAAACGGCAAAAGAGCTTGGTGACGAAGAGTTGTCGCTTTCGCAGGAGTTGAACGCAGACACTCAGCTCTTTGGAAAGGACGGTGTCCTCGACTCCATGGGCCTCGTAACGCTTATCATTGCGGTCGAGCAGGCGATTGAAGACCGATACGAGGTATCTGTTGCACTCGCCGACGAGAAGGCCCTGTCCCAAGCGCGGAGTCCGTATCGTTCAGTTACCCGACTTGCAGAGTACGCTGCAGGCCAGATGCAGGACACCTAGACAATGTCGGCACCTGTCACTCTGATAACCGGCACGCGCAAGGGAATCGGCCGCCACCTGGCTGAATACTATTGTGACCGTGGTCATATCGTATACGGATGCAGTCGTGGCGATCCCGGCTGGAGCAGGGAAAACTACAAGCATTTCGTTGCCGATGTTTCGAATGAAGGTGAAGTCAAGCCGATATTTTCTGCGATTCGACGTGAGCATGGGCGCCTGGACAACTTGCTGAACAACGCTGGCATCGCTTCCATGAATCACTCAATTCTTACACCGATGGACACGGTAAAGAAGATAATGGAAACCAACGTAATCGGCAGCTTCCTGTTCTGTCGAGAAGCGGCAAAGTTGATGAAGGCCAACAAGTACGGAAGGATAGTGAATTTCTCCACAGTTGCGGTGCCACTCAAGCTTGAGGGTGAAGCCGCGTACGTGGCTTCAAAATCGGCCGTCGAGGGTCTCACTAACGTCTTGTCTCGAGAGTTTGCAAGCTTCGGCGTTACCGTGAATGTAGTAGGTCCTGTTCCGATCGAGACAGACCTGATTCGTGCCGTGCCGAAAGAGAAGATCGAAGCACTGGTTGCTCGGCAGGCGATCAAGCGACTGGGCCAAATGGAGGACGTTGTTAACGTAGTCGATTTCTTTCTCAAGAGAGAAAGTGAGTTCATTACCGGCCAAAGCCTCTACCTCGGAGGCGTGTAGTGCATATTGAATTCCTGAGGCAAAAGTTTGCCGAGTCCAGCGGAGCCGATGCGCTTGTATGGCACAATCAAGTGTTCACGTATCAGCATCTGCTCGACGAAATCGACAATTGGTTTCGTATTCTCGATTCCGAGAAAATCGAGAAAGGATCGGTTGTCAGCATTGAGGCGGATTTTTCGCCACGCGCGATTGCACTGATGCTCGCATTGGTCGATCGAAATTGCGTGATCGTACCGTTGAGCAGTTCAGTAGCGAATCAAATTCCCGAATTCCGCGAGATCGCGCAGGTTGAGGTTGTTATTTCATTTAGCGCCGACGATGTTCCCGATATTAGCCGGACAGGCAATACTGTAACCCACCCGGTCTTACTGGGGCTGAAGAACATTGAGCACCCGGGATTGATCTTGTTTTCCTCCGGGTCAACCGGAAAAAGCAAGGCGGCAGTGCACGACTTTGTGCCCATGTTGCAGAAGTACAAATTGCAACGTCATTCATTGCGCACGATTACTTTTCTTCTGTTCGATCATATCGGTGGTGTGAATACGCTGCTTTACAACCTGTCCAACGCGGGTTGTGTAATTACAGTTGCAGATCGAAGGCCGGAAACGGTGTGCGAAACGATCGACAAATACGGCGTCGAGTTGTTGCCTACGTCACCGACTTTTCTGAACCTGATGTTGATGAGTGGCGCGCTGGAGACGAGGAAGCTCGACAGCCTGAAGATGATTACGTACGGCACAGAGGTGATGCCGGAGAGCACCCTGGCGCGCATTCACGAGCTGCTGCCAAACGTGAAATTGTTGCAGACCTATGGCTTATCCGAAGTAGGCATACTCAGATCGAAGTCGAAATCGTCCGATTCGCTGTGGGTTCAGGTTGGCGGCGAAGGATTTGAGACGAGAATCGTGGACGGCCTTCTCGAGATTCGGGCGGAGTCTGCGATGCTTGGCTATCTGAATGCGCCAAGTCCGTTCACGGATGACGGATGGTTCAAAACAGGCGATGCGGTTGAGGTTGACGGCGAGTACATCAAAATACTTGGCCGCAAGTCTGAAATTATCAATGTCGGCGGTGAGAAGGTTTATCCGGCTGAGATTGAAAGCATATTGCAGACGATGGATGGTGTTGTTGAGGTCGTTGTCAGCGCCGAGCCGCACCCGCTAACCGGCAATATCGTTGTCGCTCGCGTAAAACTGAGTTCGAACGAAGATCTTCCGCAATTTCGCAAGCGCATGCGCGAGTTTTGCTCGTCAAAGCTCGCGCGTTTCAAGGTTCCTCAAAAGGTTGAGCTGGTCGATCAGTCACTTCATGGGGAGCGCTTCAAGAAAATGAGGAAATTTTGAGCGCGGTCGAGCACAACGGCCATGTGCATCAGATTCGGGAAATCGCGTACGACGATCAGGCCGATATGGACAGAGTGGCGGACTTGCATATCGAGTTGCTCGGCTTCGGGCCCATGGCAGGATTGGGAAGGCGTTTTGTAAGAGATGCCTGCTATGCGAATAACATGCGGGATGGGCAGCTCAAAGTCGCCGTCTATGAAATCGATGGAGTCATCGGTGGATTTGTTGCCTACACCGATCGGTCGATATCCTTTCATAGGACGTCACTAAAGAAGCATTGGCTGCGTACGGCGTTCACTCTTATTCGATCGCTAATTGAAGACCCACGGCGCATCGTGGCTCTCGTGCGCGCGTTAGCGGTATTGGGATCACGACGTACCGAGCACGGTATCGTAGGCAATGACCCGATGGGGGAAGTCGTTTGTATAGCAGTGCAGAAGGAATATCTGAAAACAGAATATCGCTTGCCAAGCGGTCCGCGACCGGGGGAATCGCTGATTGCCTATGCCGCGCATCGTTTGACTGAGCTCGGCGTGCATGAAATGCGAATGCTCGTTGATGCTGACAACAAGGCGGTTTTGTTCCTGTATCGTGCGCTTGGGGCGAGATTTGAAAATTACCAGCAAGCGGGCGAACCTATGATCCAGGTCTGGTTTGAATTGCCCCTCGAAAAACAGGGGCTGGAAATCCCGTGGGCCTGACAAGAAGAGAAACAAAGGCAGAGGTCGTTTCGGCGGTGAACGATCAATCGGGTGACTATTGGCAATCCCACTACGATTCAATGGCCCACCACGAGTCACTCGACTTGTTCGATGCGGAGTCCCGCGACTATTTTGCCAGATTGCAAAAGGCAATCGACCTCAGGGACTATGAGCGAGTTCTGGACTTCGGTTGTGGTTTGGGTTTCGTCTCCGGACTGCTTGCGCCGAAAGTAGGCAGTTTGTTCTATTGGGACTATTCGGAAAACATGCTGGCAACGGCCAGGGTCAGGCTGGCCGGGTTTCCCAATGCGCAGGCTGTCGATCTTTCGCATCCCGGTGCGAGTGAGGACGACGCGAGGAGCCTCAACCTGATTGTTGTCAACAGCGTCATACAGTACATGTCCGAGGACGATCTCTCGACATGGCTCGCGGTGTGGAAAAGCATGTTGAAAGCAAACGGTGAACTGGTGATATCTGATCTGATTCTGCCCGAACCGGCATTTTTGCGGGAGGTCGCCGATTCTCTGACATTCTCGGCGAGGCAGGGATTTCTAATCCGGACACTACTGAAGAACTTCGCACAATACGCGCGTTACCTTAAGGCAAGGCGGGATGCTCCCATGTCACGGTATTCGAAAGAACACTTCCTGAAACTCGCGGTTAGAGCCGGTTTTACAGTGGACTTCCTGGAGGAGAACCTGACGTACCGCACAAATCGGTACAGCGTAAAACTGAGTCCGATACCTGATTGATGCGATGCCTAGTCTCGAAACTTTCATAATCAGCGATGAAGACGGCTTTCAAGCCCTGGCCAATGACTGGAACAGGCTCGCGAGCCTGACAAATGCGGATTCAGTGTTCTTCCGGCACGAATGGAGTGATGCCAGCTGGCAGTGGCTAAAACAGGAAGGATGTGAACTTTGTATAGTTTGCGTTCGCAGGGACGGCAACCTGATTGGGCTATGTCCGCTCGTTCGTCGTCGCATCACGCTGGCGGGCATTCGGATGCGAAAGTTGAGTTCCCTCGCTGTGCCGGATAACCAGGAGTTCAGTTTGCTCGCCGATCCGCAGGATGTGGAATGTGTTGCGGCTGCCCTGTTCTCTGCCTTAAGAAACGGCACCGTGCAGTGGGATTTATTGGATTTCGAAAAGCTGCCCTGTGAGCTGCCGTCAACAAAAGCGCTGTTGAATGCCGCGTCTGAATCTCGCTACGCGATTCAGGAAACGCTGAGACATGCGAATCCGGGCATTGACTTGAGGGGTGGATGGGACGCCTACTACGGCCGCCGCTCCAGACGACTCAAGAAAGGCAACAACCTGGTCAGAAATCGCCTGGAACGTGACGGCAAAGTCGTCGAGATTCAGTGCATTGATTCATCCAATGACGATCTCGACCTGCAGTCTCTACTCAGGGTTCTGGAGGATATTTCGGCGCGTAGCTGGAAGTCCGTCACCGGGCTGACACTGGACAATCCGGGTCCCGGTGCATTTCTCGCGCGGTTAAGTGAATTGGCAAGCAGAAACGCCTGGTTGCTTGTCTGGCTTTTGTTGATCGACCAAAAACCAGTAGCGATGGAGTATCAATTGGAATTCAATGGCGTGGTATCGGGATTGCGCGCGGACTTTGATGATGAGTACAGCGACTCCTCGCCCGGAACACTGCTGAACTGGCGAATAATCGAGCAATTATTCGGGCGCGACGCCTCCTATTACGCGCTCGGCCCTGGCTCCAATGCTTACAAGGCCCGGTGGGTTGAGGAGTCCCGGGAACTCGTTGATGTGGTCATTTACGGGAATTCGCTACGCGCTAACGCCGTCCGGACACTCCAGCTTTACGTAAAACCGTTCGTCAAGCGAATCCTTGGGAAAAACGGCGCTTCGAGCCGCGAAGACGACTGATTCGGAACAAAATCGTGCGACATGTCCTACTTTCCGGGCTGCGAGTTGCTATTGTGGCGGGAATGTCTTGTCGCCATAGACAAGGTGAAGCGACAATTGGACGTGTCGGTGTAGATCCTTAACTTTTCGAATAAAACGGTCGGTGAGCACAATGTGGAGATATCATCATCGGAGCAATGGTTCTGGCCTGATTGTCAGTAAGTTTCTGATATTGTTTGTTTTTCTGGCTTCGTCGCTGGCGAATGCTTCGTCTCTGCGGTATTTCGGCAATGGCACCAACGACATCGATAGAGTCAAAATCCGTATTGATGACCCGGCCAACAATGCCCCCGGCCCGCCTGCTGATATTGGCGCCAGTGATTTCACGATCGAACTGTGGCTCAAGGCAGCCTCGGGCAACAACGCCGGCGCTGTTTCCTGTGGTTTCAACTACAGCTGGATCAACGGCAACGTTGTCGTCGACAGAGATCGCTTTAACCAGGGACGTACCTTTGGTGTCTCGCTTGGCGCAGGTCGAGTTGCGTTTGCGGTGCAGAATGCGTCAAACGAGTCGCGGACTCTTTGCGGGTCGACAGACTTGCGGGATGGTGCCTGGCATCATGTGGCCGTGCAGCGCCGGCGCAGCGATGGGTTCATGTCGGTCTACGTTGATGGCGCACTGGAAGCCTCCGGTGATGGTCCGGATGGCGATGTGTCGTATCCTGACAATGGGGTACCAACAAACGATTGCGGCGGGCCATGTACCGGCAGTGATCCGTTTCTCGTCATCGGCGCCGAAAAACACGATGCGGCACCGCAGTACCCGTCATTTTCCGGTTGGGTAGACGAGCTTCGATTGTCCAGTTCCTTGCGTTACTCAGCGAACTTCGCCCCGGCACAACAGGCATTTGTCGCGGACGCCAATACAGCGGCGCTGTACCATTTCGATGAAGGCAGTGGTGATGTGATTAACGACTCATCCTCTGCCGGTCAAAGCCCCGGCGAGCGACGATTTGGTGGCAATCCTGCCGGCCCGGCCTGGAGCGCCGATACCCCGTTTTCCGGAGGCGGCGGCGCCGGCACACTCCGCCTGTCTTCGGCTGCATACTCTGTTGCGGAAGATAGCGGCACGGCGACAATAACGGTCAATCGGACGGGTGGCGCCAGTGGCCAGGTGAGTGTCGACTTTGCAACCAGCGACGGCACCGCGACTGCCGGTGCCGACTACCAGGCGGCGATGGGAACCCTTAGCTGGCCGGATCTCGACTCCACCAACAAGTCATTTTCCGTCGCGATAACAGACGATTTCGATAACGAGGGCGATGAGACGATCGACATAGCGTTGTCGAACGTGTCCGGCAATGCAGTGCTCGGATCTCCAACGGCTGCGGTGCTGACGATTTCGGACAACGATGTTCCGAATGCCGGAAGCGTGGGTCTGTCGTCAAGCGGCTATTCTACGGGCGAAGGCACCGCGGCGACGATAACGTTGACACGCATTGG
>DDIP01000192.1 GCA_002338605.1 Proteobacteria bacterium UBA1847
AGCCGATGCCATTGTCGACAACGCACGGGAAATTGCGCTGGTCGAAAGCTACGATTCCGGCCAGCCACTCAGGTTCATGTCAAAAGCGGCAATTCGCGGGGCCGAGAACTTCCGCTTTTTCGGCGATATGGCGCCGGCAGCACGTAACGGACAATCGCTGCCCGCTGACGAACATATCAACTTTTCCGTCCGGCAACCGATTGGCCCGGTTGGTGTTATCACGCCGTGGAATACGCCGTTCATGTTGTCAACGTGGAAGATCGCCCCGGCACTTGCGGCCGGGTGCACGGTTGTTCACAAACCGGCCGAGTGGTCACCTTACACGGCGATGATGCTTGCGGAGATCGCGCATGAAGCCGGTTTGCCAGACGGCGTTCTGAATTGCGTGCAAGGACTTGGTGAGAGTGCCGGCAAAGCGCTGACGGAGCACCCCGCAATTAAAGCCGTGGCATTCGTTGGTGAGTCTCAGACCGGCAGCCGCATCATGAAACAGGGTGCGGATACGCTGAAGCGGGTGCATTTCGAATTGGGTGGCAAGAACCCTGTAATCGTATTTGACGATGCAGATCTCGATCGTGCACTCGACGCCGTCGTATTCATGATCTACAGCCTGAACGGTGAACGCTGCACGTCCTCGAGTCGATTGCTCATTCAGGAAAGCATCCAGGATGAATTTACGGAAAAGCTGATGGCGCGCGTCAACAAGTTGAAGGTCGGCCACCCGCTGGATCCGGATACGGAAATCGGGCCCTTGGTACATCGACGACACTTTGAAAAAGTGTCGAGCTATTTCGGTATCGCAATCGAAGACGGTGCGAGTATTGCCGTTGGAGGCCGTGCAATCGAGGGTCCGGGCAATTACGTGCAGCCGACGCTTTTCACCGGTGCGACGAATTCGATGCGGATTGCACAGCAGGAAATATTCGGTCCGGTCCTGACAGCAATCCCGTTCAAGGACGAGGCGGACGCGATCAGGATTGCCAACGATATCGAGTACGGCCTTGCAGGTTACGTCTGGACCAACGACATCGGTCGCGGACATCGCATTGCGAACGCGCTTGAGGCCGGTATGATCTGGGTGAATTCCGAGAACAACCGACACCTTCCCGCACCCTTTGGCGGTATGAAGGCCAGCGGTATCGGGCGGGACGGCGGTGACTACAGCTTCGAGTTCTACATGGAAACAAAGAACATCTGCGTTGCGTTGGGATCACACCAAGTGCCGAAGTTGGGCCGTTAGATGAGTCTCTACAGTTTGCAAAAATTCCTCTATGTCCTCAATCGCGATGACGACGCGAAAGCAAAATATCGTCACAACCTCGACGATTTGCTATCCGACTACGAGTTGACAAATGAGGAACGCGGCGCATTGGTCGAGGGCGATATCGGTTTGCTTTATGTACTCGGCGTCAACGGCCAGATACTGATGCACTACGCTGCGTTTCTGGGAATCGAGTGGTTCGACTACCTGGACCTGATGCGCGCAGGTACTGAAAAACACGGTCCGGTTCGGGACGGTGTCTACGCGATGACGGGAGGTGGTGACAGTTTCACCATCGAAGGCAGGCAGCGCGATAAGGAGGCCAACAAATGAGCCTGGTCTATGCGGGGGTGCTCAGTCACGCGCCGGGAATCACCGGCCGGGCGGATCTCGTAAAAAATACCGAAAAGCGTGACGAGTTCTACGCAATGCTCACACAGCAGCGCAAGGAGATCGAGGCCAGTGGTGCCGAGGCGCTACTGGTCATGGCTGCCGAACACTTTGCGAATTTCTTCATGAACAACATGCCGGCATTCTGCGTTGGCATAGGCGATCAATATACCGGGCCGATTGAAGACCCGAAATGGCTGAAGATTCCAAAGGCGACGGTTCCCGGTGCACCGGACCTGGGACGCCGGCTGACCGAAGAAATCATGCAGACAGTGGACACCGCCTATGCCGAAGAATGGCGATTCGATCACGGCATCATGGTGCCGCTGCATTTTCTCACGCCCGACTACGATCTGCCGATCATTCCCGTCAATATCAATTGCCAGGGACCACCGCTGACGCCGCTGCACCGTGCCTGGGCCTTTGGAGAGGCTGTTCGTCGCGCCGCTGATTCGGTGCCGGAGAAGATTGCTGTCGTCGGTACCGGAGGAATTTCACATTGGCCGGCTACACCGGACTCCGGGAAAATCAACGAAGCCTGGGACCGCGAATTTCTTGACCGACTTGCGCGTTTCGACAAGGACACATTATTGTCCTATACCGACGAGGAAACCTATCGCGATGCAGGGCAGGGCGGGTTTGAGATTCGCACCTATCTGGCCGCCGCGGCCGCGGCAGGCGGACCACTCAAATTGCAGTTTTATACGGCAGAGCTGCCTATTTTTGCAGTGGGCTGCACAGTCGGTCGATTCGAATTACGTTAGTACCCAACATTGCCGGGTGCATTCTCGTCGTCGGATCTGTATTGCGCCGCTAGACTGCGCGCCGCATTTCCTATCAGCAACGTATCCACGCCGACCCCGACGAAGTTCGCGCCGCAATCGATGAAGTGCGGGACCTTGTCCGGGTCGAGACACAAGAGGCCGGCGTGTTTTGATGCAGATCGAATCGTCCTTAATGCACTGCTTACTGTTTCGACAACGTCCGGATGCAGAATATTGCCCGCATGCCCCATCGACGCCGACAAGTCCGAAGGACCGATGAAGACGCCATCAACGCCATCGACTTTTGCAATCAATTCCAGATTCTCGATGGCAGCAACACTTTCAGCCTGAACGATGACGCAGATTTCGTCGTTTGCCCGGTTGACGTAATCCGGCACCGTGTTCCAGCGTGCCGCTCGTGCCATTGAGGTACCAAGGCCGCGTCGACCCTTGGGCGGGTACTTGACGGCTTCGACGACTGCCCGTGCCGCATCCACCGTATCGATCATCGGTACCAGGAAACTCTGCACGCCAATGTCACAGAGTTTCTTGAGCAAAGCCGTGTCGCCGTTCGCAGGGCGAACGATCGGCGCGACGTCGTAGGCAGACATTGCCTGCAGACTCGCCATCACATCACGCAATTCATAGGGGCCGTGCTCGTGGTCGATCAATAACCAGTCGAATCCGGCGCAGGCCATCATTTCCGCAATCGAGTTATCCGGAATGCCAAGCCAGAGGCCGAATTGCGTCCGTCCCGATTCGAGTCCGCGCCGAAAGCGGTTGTGGAGATTCTTACTCATATGAATTCAACCTCTACCGTGCCGAGCGAATTGTAGTCGGCGAGAATGCGGTCACCGGCTTTGACGGCGACGGGACGCGTGAACGATCCGGCAAGGATAACCTGCCCGGGTTGCAGGCCGATACCGTGCGGTGCAAAACGTTTACAGACCCAGCGAATGCCGTGTGCCGGATGTCCCATGACGCCGCCGGCAAGGCCGGTCTCTTCGATCTCGCCGTTGAGATACAGCATTGCGCCGGCCCAGCGCAAGTCGATTTCACCGGGTTTTACGCGAGTCTTGCCAAGGACGTAGCCAGCGTTCGCGGCGTTGTCGGCGATCGTGTCGCAAACCGTTCGCGTGTAGCCGGTTTCCGGATCGACGCGATAACTGCGCGCGGCAATCAGTTCAAGCGCGGGCACGATGTAGTCCGTCGCTTCCAGTACCTGCTCAACGGAAACGTCATCGCCGAACAATGGCTTTCTGAGCACAAAGGCGAACTCGACCTCAATTCGGGGATCAGTGAAATCTGCAGCAGGAATCTGGTCGCCGTCGGCGTAAGCCATGTCGTCGAGCAGGATGCCGAAATCCGGCGTGTCGATGTTCATTGCCATTTGCATGGCGCGGGATGTCAGACCGATTTTATAGCCGGTAATCCGTCTGCCGCCGGCAATCTTGCGATCGACCCAGGCGCGCTGAACGGCGTAAGCATCGTCCATGCTCATCTCGGGATGCGTCAGCGTCAACGGGGCGATCTGTACGCGGTCGCGCTCCGCCTCATACAATTTTTTTGCAGCGGCTTCGATTTCTTCTGTTGCCAGCATCGAACAATCTCGGGTGGACTCGCGTAAGGATTAAATGTAACGTGTTAAGTAAATCACTGTCAATCAAACGCGTCACAACGAATGCCGGAAGCCAGACCATGAGCAGCGATCGGAAGTCAAGCAGCGAACTGCGTGAGTTTGACCGCTCATTGCCGATGACGCTGCTTAAAGCGCGTGAAGCAGTCATGCGCAAGTTCCTGCCGTCGCTGCGTGAACACGATTTATCGGCACAGCAGTGGCGTGTGCTGCGCGCACTGATGGAAGCCCCACATCGTGATGCGAGTGAAATTGCGGAACGTTGTGCAATTCTGTTGCCAAGCCTGTCCAGAATATTGCAGAACCTTGAGCGGCGCGCGCTGGTTCGCCGCAAGACCGACCGGAAAGATCAACGCCGCAGCCTGGTCTCCATTACCCCGAAAGGCGTACGGCTTGTCGAGAAAATCGCGCCGATATCCGAGGAACGTTACCAGCACATCACCCAGAAGTTTGGTGAACAGCGACTGTCGGACCTCTACGATATGCTCGGGCAGCTTATCGAATGCCTGGAGAATGACGAAGGCGATTCATCCTAGCATCAACGTGGCGTTCCGCGAACAGCCGCCTTTGATCGTACGTAGACTTCTTTCTTTACGCGTGCCACGACCAGGCCGGATTCGTCACGCAGCTCGGTTTCAAAGTGATAGGTATTCTTGCCGAGGCGATCAACCTCGATGTGAATAGACTCAAGAAGGTCATTGGATATTTCGAAAACAGCGAGAATGGTTCCTCTGGCCGGCTTCAAAAATTCAATGGCGGCGGTCTTGTCCCAGACAATATAGTCGGGGCCCAGGTTCATTGTGATGATAAACACGTAAAACGGATCGCACATCGAATAAAGGGCGCCGCCGAAGTGCGTGCCAAACAGGTTGCGGTTGTACCATCTGGCCTTGAGTTCAACTTCGAACCGGGTGAAGTCCTCCCGATGTGATTTCACGCGAATGCCCATGCCGAGGAACGGTGGGTACAGGTTTATCCTGCGGATCAGCTTGCCGAATTTGGGGTTCTTCATTCTGGTGTCCTGACAAGGTCGGCCCTGCCGTATTTACGCAAGGCAGAGATTTTGCCACGATAGTTGCTATTATACGCCGCATTCCAAAACAAGAACCCTATCGAGAACCCTCTGTGTCGATATTTCAGGAATTACAGCGTCGCAACGTCATACGAGTCGCCGTCGCCTATGCGATCGCCTCCTGGGTCTTATTGCAAATCGTCGATGTCATCTCGCCGATATTCGAATTACCGGTCTGGGCACCCCGGCTGGTGTTTGTCCTGCTGGCGGTTGGTCTTGTGCCGACTCTGATTTTTGCCTGGGTCTATGAAATTACCCCCGAGGGCGTGAAGAAGGAATCCGAGATTGACCATTCACAGTCAATCGCCGGGACGACCGGCAAGAAGCTGAACGTCATCATTGCCGTGTCGCTGGTTGTTGCGGTCGGCCTGCTACTTACCGATCGTTTCCAGCCGAGTTCTGACGTATCCACCAGTGTTGCCGAAGCCAGCGAGACGGGCGAGGTGGAGAACCTGGCGCCGAGTTCGATCGCTGTCCTGCCGTTCGTGAACATGAGCTCCGATGAGGAGCAGGAGTATTTTTCCGACGGGATCACCGAAGACATCATCACCGATCTGTCCAAGGTCACCGCCTTGTCCGTCGTCGCCCGCAACACGGCCTTTACCTTCAAGGGCCGCGCCGTGGACGTCGCTGAAACCGCCGGACGCATGAACCTGACCCATGTGGTCGAGGGCAGCGTCCGCAAATCCGGCAGCCGCCTGCGGATCAATGCCCAGCTTGTCGACGGGGCGACGGGGCATCCGCTCTGGGCCGATCGGTTCGACCGCGACCTGACCGACATATTCGCGCTTCAGGACGAGATTACCCATGCGATCGTCTCGGCGCTCAAGGTGCGGCTTGTGCCGGCCGAACACGAGGCGATCCGCGCCCGTCCGACCGACAATCCGCAGGCCTATGAAATCTATTTGCAGGCGCGCCACCACCATTTGCGGCTGGACAGGAAGAATTATCAGATCGCCGGGCGGCTGGCGAGGCAGGCGCTGGAGATCGATCCCAATTATGATCGCGCCTGGGCGCTTCTGGCGATCAGTCAGGCCGGGCTCTATGGCCTGGCCTCATCCGGAGACAACGGGCTGGACGCGGCCGAGCGCGCCCTCGCGCTCAACCCTGATCTGGCCGAAGCGATAGCGGCCAAAGCCCGTGTTCTGGCCGGGTTGGGGCGCTTCGAAGAGGCGCTTCCCCTGCACGAGCGGTCGCTCGAACTCGATCCCGAATCTTATGACGTGCTGTTCCTTTACGGGCGCACCTGTTTCCAGCTTGGGCGCCATGCAGACGCCATCGTGCACCTGGAACGTGCAACGGACCTTTTTCCCGACGCGATCCCGGCCGTGGCGTCGGTGGAAATGTGCTATAGGGCAACCGGTCAGACAGAAAAGGCGCAGGGCGCGGTTCGCCGTGCGCAAGCGCGTCTGGATCGCGCCCTGGCGCGCGATGCGACGGATACCTATTCGCTGATGTATAAGATCATTGGCCTTGCCCATCTGGGAGAGGTCGATCAGGCCAAGCAAATGGTTCTGCGGCTCAAGGCGATCGAGCCCGAGGATCCCAGCATTGACTACAACATCGGCTGTGCCATGGCCCTGCTGGGCGAGACGGAGACCGCACTCGACTGGATCGAAAGAAGTCTTCCGCGCGTCGATCCCTCCGCCTTCTCGGTTTGGATGAAACGGGACACCGACCTCGACTCCCTTCGCGACAGCCGGCGTTTCCGCCAGCTGACGG
>DDIP01000318.1:0-9586 GCA_002338605.1 Proteobacteria bacterium UBA1847
CACGTAAAGCGATAGCGGCGGTGTTTTCATGAATAGTGATTTTGAATCAACGCGACCAGTCCACGCAGGGCCTTGCCGCGATGGCTGCGGGCATTTTTTTGATCCGGCGTCAGCATTGCGGAGCTTTTGCCACTGTCGGGATCGAAAAACACCGGATCGTAGCCGAAACCGCCATCGCCCTGCCGGCCGAACAGAATGGAACCACGCCATTCACCCTCAAAGAGCAGCGATGTCGTGCCGTCCGGTGTGACATAGCTTGCCGCGCAGTGAAAAGCAGCGCCCCGGGCAGATAGTGCAACATCTCGTAGCGCATGAAGGAGCTTGTCGATATTCATCTCGTCAGTCGCTCCGACACCCGCATAGCGTGCGGAGAAAACACCTGGCGCACCGTCGAGCGCATCGACCACAAGACCGGAGTCGTCGGCAATGGCGGGCAGGCCTGTTGCTGCCGCCGCATGACGTGCCTTAATCAGCGAATTCTCGGCAAAGGTCTGGCCGGTTTCTTCGGCGTCGCGAACGCCGAACTCGGATTGTGCGACGACCTGAACACCAGCGTCCTCAAGAAGCCGGGCGATTTCACGAATTTTCCCCGAATTGCCACTGGCCACAACGACCTTTTGTGGCAACGCATTCATGGTCGGGCGCTGGCTATCGCCTCGCTTTGCGCCGCGATAATGTCCGCAATACCGCTGCGTGCGAGTCCGAGCATGGCGTTGAACTCGTCGTCGGTAAACGCATGTCCTTCGGCCGTGCCCTGCACTTCGATAAAGTGGCCGGCGTCGTTCATGACAATATTCATGTCGGTCTCTGCTTCTGAGTCTTCCGCGTAGTCGAGGTCGAGCACAGCGGTTCCCTGGTAAATGCCGACCGAAACCGCCGCGACCTGCCCATACAGTGGATTCTTCTTCAGTTTGCGTTGTGCCACCAGGCGCTCGATCGCAATCGCGAGGGCGACGTAGGCACCGCTGATCGATGCAGTACGTGTGCCACCGTCAGCCTGCAGTACGTCGCAATCCAGGGTGATCGATCGCTCGCCGAGTGCTTTCATGTCGGTGACTGCGCGCATCGACCGGCCGATGAGGCGCTGAATCTCGACCGTCCTCCCACCCTGCTTGCCACGCGAGGCCTCGCGACCCGATCGCGTATGAGTTGCGCGCGGCAGCATGCCGTACTCGCCGGTCACCCAGCCGCTGCCCTTGCCACGCAACCAGCCTGGAATGCGTTCTTCAATGCTGGCAGTACACAACACCTGCGTGTCTCCGAACGATGCCAGCACGCTGCCTTCTGCATGCTTGGTGAAATGAGTTTGAAACTGAATTTCGCGCATAGTCGCGGGATCGCGGCCACTGGGACGCATACTGATTCTCCAAAGGGATATGCCGGTTTAGTTGCCGAGCCACCTTAACGCGGTACCCGTTGTATTGTCACTGTACGGTGCGTTGACCTCGAGCGCCTTGATGCTGAGCGCCTTCAGGTTGTCAACGATACTTTGCTCGCCGGGTGCGGCAATCTGCGCCATGTCGTTATCGCTCATGCCGGACCACAGCCCGTCCGAGCACGCCAGCAAAACGTCACCATGCTCAAGACGTATGCGGTTGGTAATGCTCATGTCCGGAACCGGTGCGTCACCGCCGATGCAGCACTCAACGAAATTACGCATCGGATGGTCCTGCGCTTCTTCTTCGCTGATCGCGCCTTCCTGTATCAACACTTCGACATGGCTGTGGTCGCGGGATCGCCTCAGCACAGCGCCGTCGCGTACCTGGTAGATGCGGCTGTCGCCAATATGTGCCCAGTAAGCACCACCTTCCTGCACCAGGCAAATCGCGCAGGTAGCGCGTGGGCGAAAGTCGACAGCGACGTCACTGCCAGCGTGGACGACTTCGTCATGCGCTGCAGCAAGCGCTGCATAAAGAAAGCCCTGTGGATCGAATATCGGCTGTTTCGCCGCCATGAAACGATCCTGCACAATCTTGAGACCCGTCTCGGCGGCGCGAGCACCGTCAGAATGACCGCCCATACCGTCAAAGACCAGCATCAGCGCAGCGTTCTCGGATACCACGACCGCGGCGCGGTCCTGGTTGTCCTGGCGATCACCGAGGGCTGAAACTTTAGCGTATTCGATTTGCATAGGATCCGAGTGACAGGTGGCTTAAACGTGCGGCCACAGCTTAGAATGTCGTCCCCCTAAGAAAGCGTGATCCAGGTAGCACGTTCGACACACCCAGGAGTTCAGCACCGATGTTACACAGTATGACAGGCTTCGCGCGAGAGTCGCTTGACACGGATCTCGGAACGCTGAGCTGGGAGGTCCGGGCTGTCAACCACCGTTACCTGGATGTGCAGTTCAAACTCCCAGAGGATTTGCGGCCGAAAGAACAGGCATTTCGGCAGCAGGTCGGCGCTGTTCTCGGCCGCGGCAAAGTCGAATGTGGGCTGTTCTTCAGGCGTGTTGTCGACCAGCAGTCGGAAATGCAGCTCGATGAGACGCTGGTCAGCGTATTGCGAGCGCGCCTCGATGAAATCGCGGAGCAATTACCGCAGGCCGCCGCCGTGAACCCGCTCGATGTTTTGCGCTGGCCGGGTGTCCTGCAACAGCCTGAAATCAATGCCGAGCCTCTGTTCGAGGATGCCAGGGCCTTGCTGGAAACGACACTCGTCGCGGTCAACGCGATGCGCCTCAGCGAAGGACAACGAATCCGCGAGATGTTGCAATCGCGCTGCGTCGACATCGAAGCCATTGCTGCTGCCGTTCGCTCTCGCATGCCGGAAGTCCTGGCTGCGACGCGCGCAAAGCAGAAAGAGCGCATTGAGAAGCTGGACGTCGAAGCGGACCCCGCCCGACTGGAGGTCGAGCTTGCGCTGATCGCGCAAAAAATCGATGTCGATGAAGAGCTCGACCGGCTTGAAAGCCACCTGGTCGAGATTCGGGACGCACTGGATGACGACAAACCGGTAGGCCGGCGCCTCGACTTCCTGATGCAGGAGCTCAATCGTGAAGCCAATACGCTAGGCTCAAAATCGGCAGACAGCGAAACCACCAAAGCGGCTGTCGACCTCAAGGTACTGATCGAACAAATGCGGGAACAAATACAGAATGTTGAGTAAGGCCGGCTGATGACCGAAAAGGGCAAGCTCTTTGTATTCGCCGCGCCGTCAGGTGCCGGCAAGACGACCCTCGTTCATGCAATCGTTACCAAGCACCCGGAGCTGCGCTTCTCGATTTCCTATACGACGCGCAAACCGCGCAGAAACGAAGCCAATGAGGTGGACTACCTGTTCGTCAGCAAGGAGGAATTCATGCGGCTCAGGGATGCCGGCGAGATGCTCGAGTACGCCGAGGTGTTCGACAATTACTACGCCACCAGTCGCAGCCAGGTTGAGCGGCATCTCGCCGACAATCGCAGTGTGGTGCTGGAGATCGACTGGCAGGGTGCCCGGCAGGTCCGAGAGTCGATGCCGGACTGCGTCAGCGTATTCATCTTGCCGCCATCGATCGACGAGCTTGAGCGTCGACTGCGCAATCGGCGCACTGACAGCGAGGAGGTCATCGAGCGTCGACTTCGCGATGCGCAGAGCGACATGTCGCACTGGCGTGAATTCGACCACGTCATCATTAATGATGACCTCGACAAAGCGGTCCTGGAGCTCGAAGCCGTGCTCCAGGGCAGGGGCGAGGCTACATCGACGAAAAACCGGGCATTGCGGCGCAAGGTTTTGCGTATTGTCCGCGGGGATTGATATAACTTTTGCTTATATAAGGTCGCCTTCTCCGGGCCGCTTCCCGTAGACTCGCGCCCCTTATTTGAAGCCCCCCCGGAAACCCCGGCAACAGGAATCGATCATGGCCCGAATTACAGTTGAAGACTGCCTCGACAACATCGAGAACATTTTTGAAATGGTGCTGGTTGCCGCCAAGCGCGCTCGCCGGGTGGCCCACGGCGCCGACCCGCTGGTGGAACTTGAAAATGACAAGCCGACGGTCATTGCTTTGCGCGAGATCGCCGAAGGGCTCGTGTCGCCATCGATTCTCGAAGAGATCGAAGAGCCCGTGACCGAAGACCTGCTGCAGGCCGAGGCCGTCGAAGACGTCCTGCCGGTACGCGGGATTTCAATTGGTGACTAGCGTCGACTAGGGCCTGTTAACCCTCGATCACCGCGGTATGATCGAGGCATGGACTACGCCGCTACCATTCTTGCCAGGCTGCCGGGCGCGCACCGCCGCGACCACGGCGTTCGGCGGCTGATCGATACACTTTCGTCCTACCTGCCCAAAGAACAACTGGCGTCGATAACGGCCGCCTACGAATTTGGTGCCGACGCGCATTCCGGGCAAAAGCGAAAGACCGGCGAAGCCTACATCACGCACCCGATTGCCGTGGCCCAGGAACTTGCCGAGATGCACCTCGACGCCGAGGCCATTATTGCGGCGATCCTGCACGACACCGTCGAAGATACTTCTGCATCGCTTGAGGAGATCAGCGAAAAATTTGGCAGTGAGGTTGCGCTGCTTGTCGACGGTGTCAGCAAGCTCGATCAGATCGAATTCCGAAGCCATGCGGAGGCCCAGGCCGAGAGCTTCCGCAAGATGATGCTGGCAATGATCGAAGATATTCGCGTCATTCTCGTCAAGCTCGCGGATCGCTTGCATAACATGCAAACACTCGACGCCATGCCCGCTGCCAAGAGAAAACGCATCGCGCGGGAAACGCTGGACATTTATGCGCCCATCGCGAATCGACTCGGTATCAATCGCATGAAGGTGCAGCTCGAAGACCTGAGTTTCAAACACCTGCACCCGTTTCGGTACAGGGTGCTTGAGGCCGCGCTGAAAAAAAGTCAGGGCAACCACAAGCAGATCGTCAAAAAAATCTCCGAAGAGTTTGTCGAGGCGATGGCGGAGGAGGGTATCAGCGCCGAAGTTTTTGGCCGGCAAAAGCACCTGTACAGCATCTACAAGAAAATGTCGGGAAAGCGCCGCCAGCTTTCTGACATCGTCGATGTTTACGGTTTTCGAATTGTCGCGACGGACGTCAACACCTGCTACCAGATCCTTGGCATCGTGCACGGCTTGTACAAACCGATGCCGGGACGCTTCAAGGACTACATTGCCATTCCACGCATCAATGGCTATCAATCACTGCACACGACGCTGTTCGGGCCCAAGGGCCTGCCACTGGAAGTTCAGATCCGCACGCGCGAGATGGACCGCCTCGCGGAATCGGGTGTCGCCTCACACTGGATCTACAAGGCCGACGAGAAAACCGATGCCAGCCCGCAACGACGTACACGCGAATGGTTGTCGAATCTCGAAGAGATGCAGCAGATTGGAACATCCGAGGAGTTTCTCGAGAGCGTCAAGGTCGATCTTTTTCCCGACAAGATCTATGTGTTCACGCCGAAGGGCGACATCATGCCGCTGCCAAAAGGTGCCACAACCGTCGATTTCGCCTATGCCGTGCACACTGATATCGGCGATCGCTGCGTCGCAGCCAAGGTGAATCGGGGTCTGGTGCCGCTGCGCACGGAATTGCAAAACAGCCAGACTGTAGAAGTGATTACCTCGAAAGGCGCTCGACCGAATCCGAACTGGCTGACGTTTGTGCGCACCGCGAAAGCCCGAACGGCGATTCGCCATCACATGAAAAACCTGCGCTCGACGGAATCCGTCGATCTTGGCAAGCGTCTCCTCGATCGGGCATTGAAGGACCTTGGTGCCTCACTGCGCAAGGTCGGCAAGGTGCGCATGTCGGAAGCTCTCGAGGAACTCGGCCTTAAAAACAGTACGGAACTCTTCGAGCAGGTTGGACTCGGAGAACGCCTCGCACCGCTGACCGCGCGAATACTGGTTGGCGTCGGCGACGCTACGCAAACGGAAAACAAAGCGGCCGCGCTTGTCATTGCGGGAACCGAAGGCATGGTGGTCACCTACGCGAAGTGCTGTCACCCGATTCCAGGCGATCCCGTCATGGGCTACCTGACGGCCGGCCGCGGTGTTGTGATTCATCGCAACCAGTGCGGCAATCTTTCGAATTTTCGCAAACAGCCGGAGAAATGGATTACGGTCAGCTGGGAAAAAGAGATTGATCGCGACTTTTCGACGCTGGTACATATCGATACCCGCAATAAGCCGGGAGTACTGGCAGAGGTCGCAGCGACCATTGCCGATTGCAAGTCCAACATCGAGCAAGTTTCGGTACTCGGACGTCACGAGGACTGTTCCGTGCTGTCGTTTCTGTTACTGGTCAAGGATCGTGTGCATCTTGCGAAAATTCTGCGCAGCGTGCGCAACATGAAAAACGTCATTCGCGTCTCGCGTGAATGTGCATAGGGCAGGGATAAACAATGAGTAAGAAAGCAGTTCACAGTGATAGCGCACCGGCGGCGATCGGAACCTATTCCCAGGCTACCGTCGCAGGTAACCTGGTTTTCTTATCGGGCCAGATTCCACTGGTCCCGGCAACGGGGACTATCGTCGAGGGTGACTTCGAGGCGCGCGCCGTGCAGGTTTTTGAGAACCTCAAGGCCGTTGCCGAAGCGGCAGGCGCCACGTTGAATGACGCCGTGAAAATTACCGTATTTCTGACCGATCTCAGCAATTTTGCAACGGTCAATTCCGTCATGAAGCGCTATTTTGAGGAACCGTACCCGGCGCGCGCGGCAGTTGGCGTGGCTTCGCTGCCAAAAGACGTCGATGTCGAGGCAGACGCAATCCTTGCAATCTGATTCACCGCTCACTGAACTGAAAGGCGTCGGTCCGGCGCTCGCAAAAAAACTCGAGAAGCTTGGCCTCAATCGGGTCGACGACCTCCTTTTCCTGCTGCCGTTACGTTACGAAGATCGAACGCAGCTCGTCAGGATCGGCGCGCTCGAAGCTGGCATGCGAAGCCTGATAACCGGCGAAGTGTTGCTTGCTGAAACCGCGTTTCGCGGGCGTCGCAACTTGCTGGTGCGCATTGGCGATGGCAGTGGCCAGCTGACGCTGCGATTTTTTCATTTTTCCAGACAGCAACAGGCGCAGTTTCAACCGGGTGTGCATGTCACGTGCTATGGCGAAGTACGGCGCGGTCAGAAAGGGTTCGAGATCATTCATCCAGAGTACCGCGTCCTGAAAAAAAACCAGGATCCGACGACCAGTGATTCGCTAACACCGGTTTATCCGGCCACCGAAGGCGTGCAGCAAGGACGGCTCCGCAATCTTACCGGGCAGGCGCTGCAGCAGATGACCCGGTCACCGCCGCGAGAGCTTCTGCCTGCGACAATCACCGAGAAGCTCGGCATGCCGTCACTGGCTGACGCAATTCAGTACCTGCACCGGCCACCGCCGGATGCCGATGTGACACAAATACTTGCCGGGACGCATCCCTGTCAGCAGCGGCTGGCATTCGAGGAATTGCTCGCACACTACCTGAGTTTGCGTAATGTTCGATCGCTTGCAGCGACACAGAGTGCCATCGCGTTGTCGGCCAGTGATGACGATGTGCGCGATTTCATCCAGTCGCTGCAGTTCAAACTGACCAACGCACAACAACGTGTGATCGACGAAATTCTCGGCGACCTGTCCGCACCTCACCCAATGATGCGCCTGATCCAGGGCGACGTCGGTTCGGGCAAGACTGTTGTCGCCGCAATCGCCTGCCTGAAGGCGATCGCCTGCGGCGTTCAGGCTGCCATCATGGCGCCAACCGAAATTCTTGCCGAGCAACACTGGCGCAGTTTTTCCGACTGGTTTTATCCGCTCAACATCAATCCTGCCTGGCTGAGCGGAAGCCAGCGGGCTGCGGCGCGACGGGAGTCGCTCGAGGCGATAAAAAGCGGCAGTGCGCAATTGATCGTCGGCACACACGCTTTGTTCCAGGAGGGCGTCGACTTTAAGCGACTTGGTCTGGTCGTCATCGATGAGCAGCATCGCTTCGGCGTCCACCAACGCATGGCCTTGCGTGAGAAGGGCGTAGCGGACGGGGTTCACCCGCATCAGCTCGTCATGACCGCGACGCCGATTCCACGCACACTCGCGATGGCTGCCTATGCGGATCTCGACACCTCGGTAATCGATGAGCTGCCGCCTGGCCGACAAGCGGTTACGACCATCGCGATTCCCGACTCCCGCCGCAATGAAGTTGTCGAGCGCGTCCTGTCGGCCTGCACCTCAGGCCAACAGGCGTACTGGGTTTGCCCGTTGATCGAGGAGTCCGAGGTACTCGACTACCAGGCGGCCGAAGCGAGTTACGCAATGCTGACGGAGGCGCTGCCGGACCTGCGAGTCGGACTCGTGCACGGTCGCATGCGCCCGGCGGAAAAAGAGCGCGGCATGAGGGCGTTCAAGGAGGGAATCATCCAGTTGCTGGTTGCAACAACCGTCATCGAGGTCGGCGTCGATGTACCCAACGCGAGCCTGATGATCATCGAGAATGCGGAACGAATGGGGCTGTCGCAATTGCATCAGCTGCGCGGTCGCGTTGGACGGGGTGCGGCGCAAAGTCACTGCGTACTGCTTTACAGGTCGCCACTCGGTCACATCGCGAAGGAACGACTCGGTGTCCTGAGAGATACCAATGACGGCTTTGTCGTTGCACAACGCGATCTCGAATTGCGCGGGCCGGGCGAGTTGCTTGGCGCTCGGCAGACGGGCCTGCCTGAATATCGCATTGCCAATCTCGTTCGCGATGCGGCATTGATGCCGCGGGTACAAATGACTGCAGAAGCCATTACGCGGGAATCGGGGACCATCGCGGCCGCCATCGTTCGTCGCTGGCTGGGTGACGCGGGTCGATACGGGAAAGTGTAAACTCAGAGGATGAACAAACTGCTCGCTCCGAATTTCGCGCCGGAAGTCATGAGCCAGCTCCGCAACTACGGCAAGCTGATGCGCATCGACAAGCCGATCGGCATCTGGCTCCTGCTATGGCCGACACTCTGGGCGCTCTGGCTCGCGGGCGAGGGAAGCCCGGACCAGGGTCTTTTCGTCGTATTCATGCTCGGCGTTGTCGTCATGCGATCGGCGGGCTGTGTGCTAAACGACTACGTTGATCGCAAGATCGATCCTTACGTCGAGCGAACCCGAAGCCGTCCGATTGCATCCGGTGCCGTAGCGCCGCTCGAAGCGTTGATCCTGTTTACGGCACTCAGCCTGATCGCGATCGGGCTGGCGACGATGCTCAATCGTCCTGCGCAGTTGCTTGCCATAGTTGCCGCTGTGCTGACGGTTGCTTACCCATTCATCAAGCGCTTTATTTCGATACCGCAGTTTATTCTCGGCGCTGCGTTTGGCTGGGCTGTACCGATGGCGTTCGCGGCGCAAACGGCAGAAACGCCGGAGCTCGCATGGCTGGTTTTTGGTACAGCCATGATCTGGGCGGTGATCTACGACACGTTCTATGCAATGGTGGATCGGGAAGACGACATCAGGGTCGGCGTCAAATCGACCGCCATCCTGTTTGGCGAGGTCGACCTGTTTGTCATCGCCGGCCTGCAGGCACTGATGCTGGTTGCCTTGCTGCTGATCGGTATTCGCGCCGGTTTAAGTGCGTGGTATTACCTGTCGGTGGCCGTGGCCGCAGTACTGATGGCTTATCACCTGTGGCTC
>DDIP01000318.1:9694-17630 GCA_002338605.1 Proteobacteria bacterium UBA1847
CACCTGTGGCTCGCCCGTGACCGGCAGCCGGCCGGATGCTTTGCGGCATTCCTGCACAATCACTACATCGGCATGGTCGTGTTTATCGGCATCGTGCTGCACTACACCTTTCACCCGGTCGTCGGGTAAGTCAATTTGGCCAGTGCCGAAGAGCCAATAGAAGCGGCTTTCTTCGAACTACGAGAACGTAACACCTGGCGCCACGGACGAGCAGCGTCGTGTCACAACAGGCGCGAACCATCCTCTGGCAACTGAAAATTGACGATGAGGTGCTGCAAGTTGCTGTCACGCATTCACATGATTATCCTGGTTGTCGATTCCAGGACGGCTGACTTCCTAGCGAGCGCTCGCGACGGTCAGCGCGCTGACTTTCTGTGCGCCGTTACTGAGTAGTACCTTGCCGAGTTCTGTCAGTGTCGCACCGGTTGTAATGACATCGTCGATGATCAGAACGTGTTTGCTGAATACGCGATGCCGGGCCGAAAACGCCTGCCTCAGATTCCTGCGACGCTCAGTGGCACCGAGGCCCGACTGCGACGGCGTTGCTTTGCATCGTTTGACACCGCGAAGAATCTCGATGCCGAAAGACCGCGCCACCGGCACCGCCAGTTCAGTGGCCTGATTGAAACCGCGAACCATCTTGCGACGCCAATGCAAAGGCACCGGCAAAACCGAGTCGATGTCGGCTGGCAACGACCGGCGCGCTGTGCACAGCACTTCGGCCAGGGCCGGCGCATAGTACAGGCGGCGCTTGAACTTCAACGCCTTGATCGCAACGTCCACCGGAAACTCGTAATCCATCATCGCCATACTGCATTCAAAAATGCCGGGTGTCGGAGAGGCGGCGGGTACTCGCCAGGGCAGGTCATCAAAACAGTTGACGCAGAGACCGCGTTCATCGGCTGTTGAAAAAACACCACAGAATGCGCAGCTTCTCGGTGCCAGAAAATCGAGCAAGACCATCGCACCACAATCGCAGATGCCGCAGCTGCAGGCTGCCCGCAAAAGCGGGCGATTACGCGCGAAAGCGTGCTACCGTTTCCCGAATGCTGAGCACTCACCACATTCGCAGGCGCTTTGAGCGCGCCGCGAGCACGTTTGACAGTGCCGATTTTGTTCACGCGGCAACTCGCGATGGCCTGTTGCGGCGCATCGAGCCCTTGCTCATCGACGCTCAGACTATTGTTGATCTCGGTTGCGCGACCGGCGCCGCGGCTCGGCCGCTCAGGAAGCGCTTCCCTAAAGCACGACTTGTTGGCGTCGACCTTGCGCACAACATGCTGCGCGCCGCGAACACGCGAAAATCCTTTTTCGCCCGGTCATCTTTTGTGCAGGCCGACGCGCGTGCATTGCCGTTCGCCAACGAGAGTATCGATGTGGTTTTCAGCAACCAGCTGTTGCCATGGATCGCCAATCCGGACGAGGTCTTCGTCGAGATCGCAAGAGTCCTTAAGAAAGGAGGTGTCTTCGCATTTGCGACGCTCGGCCCTGACAGTCTGCTGGAAATCAGCCGGGCCTGGCGTGAGATCGACGACGGTCTTCATGTCAGCCGGTTTCCGGACATGCACAACCTCGGCGATGGCCTGGTCAATGCCGGGCTTCGCGATCCAGTGCTCGACGTCGATCGGCTGACGGTCAGCTACAGCGGCACCGATGCACTACTGGCCGATCTGGGCGCGGCGGGCGCGCGAAATATGCTTCAGGGTCGCACCCGGACGCTGACCGGGAAGGGCAAATTTCAGGGCATGTTGACGGCACTCGCCAGCGCGATGGTTGACGGCAAAATTGCGCTTGAACTCGAACTCGTTTTTGGACATTGCTGGGGGGCGGGTCCCAAAATGGACCCGGCAAACTATCGAATTGACGCAAGCCGGATACCGCTGCGCGGCAAATGACGCAAGCAATCTCGCGAAGCAACGTTTAAGTAACTGTAAAATAAAGAGTTGACGCACAGTCACCCCGCGACTCAGGATTGCATGGCCCGGCCTATTTGAGTACACTTCGCGGGCTTTTTGGCAGGCTGTCCCTGTCAACCCAGCCGCTCGCGCGGCTCGCAAGGTGAACAATCAATGATACGAAACTTATTCCTGGGCTTGCTCGGCCTCGTGCTGGCAAGCACGGCGGAAGCCGAATGGGCGATAAACATGCCCAAAGGCGTGACAGACCTCAGTCTCGAGACCTACGACCTGCACATGATGGTGTTCTGGTGGTGCGTTGCGATCGGTATCGGCGTGTTCGGCGTGATGATCTATTCGCTGATCAAGCACCGTAAGTCCAGAGGTGTTAAGCCAGCGACTTTTTCGCACAGCACCACTGCGGAAGTCATCTGGACCGCGATCCCGGTCGTTATCCTGGTGCTGATGGCGGTTCCAACCGCCAAGACCATGGTAAGGATGGAGGACTCACGAAATCCGGACCTTACCATCGTCGTCACCGGCTACCAGTGGAAATGGCACTACAAGTACCAGGACACCGATGTCGCCTTCTATTCCAGCCTCGCCCGCTCGAGCCTTGAAGCACGCCGCAAGGAATCCGGTATCGATCCATTCTCCGTGCCAAACTATCTGCTTGAGGTGGACAAGCCGCTGGTCATTCCACGTGGCGCTAAAGTACGTCTGCTGGTAACCGCGAACGATGTAATTCACTCCTGGTACCTGCCCGCGTTTTCAATGAAGAAAGATGCCATTCCCGGCATCATCAATGAAACCTGGTTCCGTGCGAATGAAACCGGCACCTATCGCGGCCAGTGCGCCGAACTGTGTGGCAAAGATCACGGCTACATGCCCATCGTTGTCGAAGTTGTCGAGCCCAAGGCATTTGACGCCTGGCTCAGCAGCAGCGCCACGGAGCTTTAAAAAATGACTACAGCAACAACTGACGCAGGCGTCGCGCACGCAGACGACCACCACGACGACCACGGGCCGGCCAAGGGCATTGGTCGCTGGTTGTATTCGACCAACCATAAGGACATCGGCACGATGTACCTTATTTTCAGCCTGATCATGTTCTTCACCGGCGGTTTGATGGCAATGATCATCCGCTCCGAGCTTGCAGTGCCCGGACTGCAGTTTGTGCACCCGGAGTTCTTTAATCAGATGACGACGATGCACGCGCTCATCATGGTTTTTGGCGCCGTCATGCCGGCCTTTGTGGGTCTCGCCAACTGGATGATCCCCCTGATGATCGGTGCGCCCGACATGGCATTGCCGCGCATGAACAACTGGTCATTCTGGATCCTGCCAGTGGCTTTCAGCATCCTGCTCTCGACACTGTTCATGCCCGGCGGCTCACCAGCCGGCGGCTGGACGATGTATCCACCGCTGGTATTGCAGACAGGCGACTCGTTCCCGTTCCTGATTTTCTCGGTACACCTGATGGGGCTGTCGTCCATCATGGGTGCGATCAACGTTATTGTCACCATCATCAACATGCGTGCGCCGGACATGACGCTGTTGAAGATGCCGATGTTTGTCTGGACATGGTTGATCACTGCATACCTGCTGATCGCGGTCATGCCAGTGCTCGCCGGCGCGGTAACCATGTTGCTCACCGACCAGTTCTTCGGCACCAGCTTCTTCCTCGCTGCCGGTGGCGGCGATCCCGTCATGTTCCAGCATATTTTCTGGTTCTTCGGGCATCCCGAGGTTTACATCATGATTCTGCCGGCGTTTGGCGTCGTCTCTGAGATCATTCCGACCTTCGCACGCAAGAAACTGTTTGGCCACGACTCAATGGTCTACGCCGCATCGTGTATCGCATTCCTGTCGTTCATCGTTTGGGCGCACCATATGTTCACCGTGGGCATGCCGCTGACGGGCCAGCTGTTCTTCATGTTCGCGACCATGCTGATCGCGGTGCCGACGGGCGTAAAGATCTTCAACTGGGTTGCTACAATGTGGCGCGGTTCGATGACATTTGAGACGCCAATGCTGTTTTCCCTGGCGTTTGTCTTCCTCTTCACGATCGGTGGATTTTCGGGCCTGATGCTCGCGGTGCAGCCGGCGGACGTGCAGTATCACGACACCTATTTCGTTGTCGCTCACTTCCACTATGTGCTGGTACCGGGTTCGGTCTTTGCCATCCAGGCGGCCGTCTACTACTGGCTGCCCAAGTGGACCGGCTACATGTACAACGAAGCACTGGGCAAGGTGCACTTCTGGGCCTCGGCGATCTTCGTCAACCTGACTTTCTTCCCGATGCACTTTTTGGGCCTTGCTTCCATGCCGCGCCGTATTCCGGACTATTCAACGCAGTACGCTGACTTCAACTTCGTCGCCAGCGTCGGTGCGATCGGCTTCGGCCTGTCGCAGTTATTGTTCGTCTGGGTATTGCTGACGTGCAAAAAGGGCGAAAAGGCCACGGATCGTGTCTGGGAAGGCTCGCACGGCCTGGAATGGACAGTGCCATCGCCAGCGCCATACCACACCTTCGAGACGCCACCGAAATCACGTATCGTCAACGAGGCGTTTGACTAGTGATGACGGATGCAGAGCGCAAGAAGAAGATTCGACGCACGACACTGATTGTTGCGGCGATTGCGCTGGCATTTTATTTGGGATTCATTCTTATGGGTGTTCTTCGTGCCTGAGAATCGTAACCACCGATCGCTGATTGCACAGCTATTGCTGATGACCGTCGCAATGTTCGGTTTCGGCTTTCTGTTGGTGCCGCTCTACGATGTGTTTTGCGAGATCACCGGCTTTGGTGGACGTACGAATGCCGAGGCGAAATCCGTTATCGAAGCGCCGGACCTCACGCGAGAAATTCGCGTGGAATTCGTAACCACGGTCAACGAGTACGCACAGTTCAAGTTCGCGGCAGACATGGACAGCATGTCGGTCAACCCCGGGAAGATGTACTTCGCAACTTTCACAGCGACGAATCTCGCCAGCGACGATAAGATTGCACAGGCGGTACCCAGTGTTGCGCCGACTACCGCAGCCGAATATTTCACAAAGATTGAATGTTTCTGTTTTGAAAGCCAGGAGTTCGTGGCGGGTGAAGAGCGCGCCATGCCGCTGCAATTCATTGTCAATCCGGATCTGCCGGACTATGTCGACACGATCACCCTGAGCTACACTTTTTTCGACACCGCTCGCGTAGCGGCGATTACAGAGAATTAAAATGACCGCACACACAGACGATCGATACTACGTCCCCCACGGCAGTCACTGGCCGATAGTCGGCTCGGTGGGTCTGCTGTTCCTGATGGTTGGTGCATCAAGCTGGCTTAATGGGGCGGGTAGCGGCTTCTACATCATGCTTGCCGGATTCGGCGTCATCATCTTCATGCTAACCGGCTGGTTCGGCACCGTGATCAGTGAGAGCGTCGGCGGCCTGTACAACGACCAGGTCGACAAATCCTTTCGACAGGGCATGTTCTGGTTCATTTTCTCGGAAGTCATGTTCTTCGCCGCATTTTTCGGCGCCTTGTTCTACGCCCGCAACATGTCGATTCCCTGGCTGGGCGGTGAGAGCAACAACTTCTTTACAAACCTCCTGTTATGGGAGGGCTTCGAAAGCACCTGGCCGACCAACGGTCCGGGGAATGTCGGTGGCGAGTATGAGCCGATGCCACCGTTTGGCCTGCCGCTGATCAACACAGCCTTGCTGCTGACGAGTTCGGTGACGGTCACGATCGCACACCATGCACTGATCGCCGGCAAGCGGACACAGCTTGCCACGTTCCTTGCAATGACCTTTATTCTTGGTTTTGTCTTCGTCTACTTACAGGGCGTAGAGTACGTCGAAGCGTACGAGCACATGAACCTGAAGCTTACTTCGGGCATTTATGGTTCGACGTTCTTCATGCTGACCGGCTTCCACGGCATGCACGTCACGATCGGAGCAATCATGTTGACCATCATCTGGTTCCGGGTGCTCAAGGGGCATTTTTCACCCGAGCACCATTTTGGATTCGAAGCGGTCGCCTGGTACTGGCATTTTGTCGACGTCGTCTGGGTCGGCCTGTACGTATTCGTCTACTGGATGTAAGCAGCACACGGCACTAGCCGGGTCGAATCCATCCCAGGAAATAGGATGCAACAAGGAAGAGAATAAGGATGGCGGATAGAGCCACCCTTACTTTCAGAGCCCGCAAGAGCTTCGTCGAGTCGACGTCATCACGCGACAGGTAGAACAGCCCTGAGCCCAGGCTGATCAGGATTGCCGCCAACAGTGCGTAGACGATGTATTTCATAACGATTGCCCAAAGTTCCGAGCGCGCAGTATAACGTGACGACCAAAACCAAAAAGCCCCTTCCATCCTGGCTGCCGTTGGTCATAGGTTTCATCCTTGTCGTGCAATTCGCGGGACTCGGTGCGTGGCAGATATCGCGCGGCATGGAAAAGCGCGCAACGCAGAACCTGTTTCGGGACGAGTCGGGCTTCACGCAGTGGCGGCACGGCGTGGATGTTCGTCCCTACCAGCGTATCAAAGTCAGTGGCCGCTTCGATCCGGCTCGTCAATTCATTCTCGAAAACATCATCATCAGCAGTCGCTATGGTTATTACATCATCACGCCGCTTGAGGTCTCGCCCGATGCGCCCTTGCTGCTCGTGAACCGCGGCTGGATCGAGAAGGGAGCGGACACACTCGACCTGTCCGCGCTGGACCTGCCTTTGGAGCCGATGACCGTCCGCGGGCGTGCCGGTTCATTGCCCCGCGCAGGATACAAGATGGGGACTGCGATCAACCCGACTCCCGACTGGCCAAAGTACGCGGTGTACCCATCGCTCGAGGAGGTTTCAGAGGCTCTCGGGCGTGACGTGCAAGCCTTCGTTCTGCTGCTGGACCATGAGGAGCAGCTCGGCTTCTATCGCCATTGGGTTCCTACCGAATTCGGGCCCGGCAAGCATTTTGCTTATGCGTTGCAGTGGTTTGCAATGGGTGCTGTCCTGTCCGGCCTGCTGATCTGGAACTACCGCAAGAAGCGATTTGACGCATGAGCGAGAAAAAGACCACCTGGGCGAGACTGCAGATGCTGGTGATCGCCGCCGTATTTTTCGGGCCGCTGGCCATTGCGACCTGGATGTACTACACCGGCGCGTTTGCACCAGACGGCCGCACCAATCACGGTGCGCTGCTTGAGCCGATCATCAATGTCGTCGATGAGCTGCCCGAGTCCTCCATTGGCGAGCTCGGCGACGGCTACTGGCTCCTGATCTACGTCAACGACGGGGCCTGCGAGGCGGATTGTGAGCAGGCGCTGTATACAATTCGCCAATCCCGCAAGATGCTCGGCAGGGAAATGGAGCGCTTGCTGAGGGTATTCTTGCACGGCGATACGCCGCCGGATACAGTGTTTCTCTCCAATGAGCATGCAGGGCTCAGGACACTCTCAGATAGCGGTTTGTCCGCATTGCTGAATAAGAAGAAACCTGTACAAATGGCTGCAGGCGGATATTTCCTGATGGACCCTTTGGGCAATCTGGTGATGTATTTCGAGCCTGACCTCGACCCGAGCGACATGGTTGAGGACATCAAGCGGCTTTTGAAGCTGTCCAGAATAGGCTGAACGTGAACACAAACGTAGAAACAAGCTACACGACCTGGCGCGACTATTACGAGCTGACAAAGCCTCGGGTCGTTATATTGATTGTGTTCACGGCGATAGTCGGCATGTTCCTTTCAGTTCCCGGCCTTCCGGATCTTGGCGCGCTGTTCTTCGGTACCCTCGGCATAGGCATGGCATCGTCGTCTGCTGCGGTTTTCAATCATGTACTCGATGCACGCACCGACATCGAGATGAGCCGCACCCGGGCACGACCGCTGCCACAGCAAAAACTGACGGCGCGAACGGCCTTGTCGTTTGGATTCGGGCTGGGTGTCATTTCAATGATCATCCTCTGGTATCTCGTCAATCCACTGACCGCGATACTCACGTTCCTGTCCTTGATCGGTTACGCCGTTGTCTATACGGTCTGGCTGAAACAC
>DDIP01000191.1:0-2974 GCA_002338605.1 Proteobacteria bacterium UBA1847
CGGGCCGGGAAGAGCGGCTGTTAATTTTACCGTCGTCCGCGTCGCCTCGACGCCGTCTGAAACAGTAACGGCAAATAGGTATTGCCCCTCCACATCGGGGACAAAGGTTTGTGTTGCTGCATTCGCCGTCGTCAGCACCAATGAACTGTTCAGCGGTTTTGTGAGGATCTGCCATTCGAAGTTCAGCCAGTCGCCATCATCATCGTGGCTGAAAAGTGCGTGGATGGTGGCCGGATTGCCGACATCGGCAAGTATCTCATCACCCGCGTTAGCAATCGGGCCGCTGCGCGCCGATGCGCCGATCTCGGGCAAACCGGCAAGAGCACCCCAACTAATGCGCAGTGCTTCGTCCATCACGCCGTCGCCGTCCGTATCAATCTCGAGTGCGCCCCACGCGCGCGACAGCGACGCAAACTCGACCGTGTTTCCTGCGCTTTCAATTCGGATTCTGCCGCCGCGGTGTGCAATCAGGTATCCCACGGGTTCGAAGATGTCGAGTTCCGTGAACGGCTCCAGCGCCGAGACGGTTACCGACCCGAGCGCGCTGTCGTAGACAACCCCTGACAATGCTTCCGCCCAGAGCGACGTTCCGCGAAACTCAACCCCGGTATAGTCGATTACCAGATCCTGATAATAGATCTGATCCCCACTCGATGGCTCTGTGACCAGAAGGTCCAGATTCGCCTTCTCGAAATTGCCGCCTGAGACCGTCATCGCGCCACGCAATTCAAGCGACTGCCCGCCGACTGTCAGCAACAGGTCATCGAATTCCAGGTTTCCCGGTCCGGCCTGTGAGAAAAGAAAGCCGCCAGAGCTTGCCGCTGGTGCCGCAAGCCGTTGAATGTAACGGCCGTCGACGGTCCCACTGCCTTCGCTGTAGCTTGCAAAAGTGATGTCCAGCCAACCGGTGTTTCCGGAAATACTGCCGGTGATGGTTGCGGTTCCGCCATTGCTTCCCGTCACCGTCTGGTTGACGGATCCGCTGAGGCCGGTCGTGTCGACCCAAAGTGACTCGGCAATGACCGCCGTCGCCCGCGCGGAAATGACCGCGCCGGCGAAATACGCGGCGTTGTTTTTATCGACATTTGCAGACTGAGTATTCCCTGCGTAGTTCACCACTGGCGCAGTTGGAGGGGTTCCCGTTGGAGGAGGGCTTGTCGGTGGTGACGATGGTGTGCCTCCGCCCCCTCCGCCACCACCGCAGGCGGCCACGCTGGCGGCAATCAGCAAAACGACAAAGGCGTGACGGACTGACAAAGCGAACTTCCCCCTGAGATCTTGAATTTCGATCTTTTTGTTTATTGGATACGAACAATCGTATCGCACTGTCTGCGATGTTGCTCGGGACATCAAAACTCTTGCCGAATAGCCAGTAATCGCTAGGAATATCAATGGATTAAGTATATACTGTACATATTCACAGTACACCAAAACCGACCGGAGGGAACCGTGTCCGCAGCCATCCAGATCGTCGAAAACCGCATCGATTCCACCCCCTCAGAGGCCGAGCAACTCGGCGCTGAAATCACCGAACTCTGCAGCTACCTGTACGCCGCCGAAGCTCGTTTGCTGGCGCTGATTCGCCAATTCGACGAGAACGAATACTGGGCCGAACAGGGCCTGTGCTCCTGCGCCCATTGGCTGAACTTCAAATGTGGCATCGGCATGAACGCGGCGAGGGAAAAAGTCCGCGTCGCCCATGCACTGGCAAAATTACCGAAGATCAACGAAGCCATGGCCAGCGGCAAGCTGAGCTATTCCAAGGTTCGAGCGATGACCCGCATCGCTGACGAGAGCAACGAAGACTATTTAATGATGATTGCCGAGCACGGCACCGCCCATCATGTCGAAAAGCTGGTCGCGAAAATTCGCACCGCAAAGCGATTGCAGGATGCCGAGATTGCCAACGCGCAATACAACAATCGCGAGGTGACGCACTATTACCATCACGATGGTTGCCTGGTCATCAAAGCACGCCTGCCGGCCGAGCAGGGTGCATTGATCGTCAAAGCGTTGGAAATGGCAATGGACAAAGACTTCGCCGAGTCCGAATTGCCTATCGACGACCAAGAACCCACCCCCATCGCCGCCCGCCGCGCCGATGCACTGGCCGAAATCGCCGAAACCTACATGAACAACAACGAATCCTCCGGCTCAACGGCGGATCGCTACCAGGTTGTGGTGCATGTTGATGGCGGCGACTCGAACCTTGAAGACGGCCCCCACGTTACCGCGGAAACGTCCCGACGAATTGGCTGCGACAGCTCGATTGTCGCCATTGCTGAGGACAAAAACTGTGAACCCATGTCCATCGGTCGCCGATCGCGTTCAATTCCACCCCCAATGCGTCGTGTATTACGCGCAAGAGACCAGGGCTGTCGCTTCCCGGGCTGCACCAACACCCGGTTTGTCGATGGGCACCATATAAAGCACTGGGCAGACGGCGGCGAAACGAGTCTGGACAACCTCGTGATGCTCTGCCGCCATCATCACCACCTGGTTCACGAGGGTGGCTTCATTTGTGAAAAGTCGGCCGATGGAAACGTCCACTTCAGGGACCAGCGAGAGCAGCCCCTGCACTTCTCGCCACAAATGCCCGGTGTCGCCGCAAACGACGACGTGCAGCAATGGATGGATCGCGAGTTTTTCGAGGCGATTATCGACAGCGAATCCTGCACGGCGAAGTGGTATGCCGGGGAGCGTATGGACTGGAATGCCGCTGTGGAAAATCAATCCCGTAACCGAGCCTGAAGCTGCTAGCATCGTTTCGTGCAACACCCGGCGATGTGCCGATACCGGCAATTGAAGAAATCGCATCAATGGAGATACCTTGAATAGATCATTTTTGCTTGATGATGTCCCACCGATGGGTATTTACGAAACGCTTTATGCGTTCAAGGATTCCTACGGTGAGTTCATGGGTGCCGAGGGCACTCACCCGTGGTCGCAGGGTTTTCCGCTAACGACGCGGCTT
>DDIP01000191.1:3083-3941 GCA_002338605.1 Proteobacteria bacterium UBA1847
AGGCTTGCGAAATTCAATGGGCCCGAGCTGCCGCCGGCAGTCGACGTTACGTGGGAGGACCGGTTCTATCCCAAGGCCTGGGGTCACCCGCTATTGCGCGAAACCATTGTCGACTACTACAACACCTGGTACGGCTCGAGCATCACACCCGACAACGTGATGATTTTTGCAGGCGGGCGGCCCGGCATCTTCACCGTGCTGTCTTTCCTCAAAAAGGACATACAGGTACGCATCGGCAATGTTGAGTGGCCTGCGTATCTCGATATTCTGACGCAAACCCATACGGACTGGAAAACAGTCGCGATGACGCCGGAAAACAACTTTCACCCGAGCAATGCCGAGTACTTCGATCGCAGTGGTCTCAATCACAAGACGATGCTGTTTCCGGTGATTTCAAATCCAGGCAACCCGACCGGGCACGCGCGTTCAGGTGATGAGCTCAAAGAACTCATGCAAATGGCCGAAACGTCGCAGAACGGAATCCTGCTGGATGAGGCGTATGAGATGTATCACTCACCGTCGGTGAGTGGTCTGCAGTACGTCAGCGACCTCGACAACTCCAATGTGTTCCTCTCCGGCGCGTGCACCAAGGGTCTGCAGTGCCCGGGTATTCGTATTGGCTGGATCATTGCGTCGAAAAAGAATATTGAAACGCTGTCGAATTTCAGTTCTTTCGGGATGGGTGGCGTGTCACACCCCAGCCAGCTCTATGCTGTCGAATTGTTCAAGCCCGAGCGCGTTGCACTGCAACGCAAGGCGATAGAGGGACACTACAACTGGCAGCGACAACGCTACGGTGAAGCCTTCGAAAAAATGGGCCTGAAAGTGTTCACCGGAAACGGCGGGTTCTACCACTGG
>DDIP01000036.1 GCA_002338605.1 Proteobacteria bacterium UBA1847
AGGCAGGCCTTACGTGGTCGGTCGTCGAGTCGGTACCGCTGCACAACGACATCAAGACCCGTTCTGGCGATTATCGGCGCCATATCGATAACTACAAAGAGAGTCTCAGGAATCTGGGCGCTGCGGGCATCCATCGTGTTTGCTACAACTTCATGCCGGTGGTCGACTGGACGCGCACGAACCTGACGTACGAACTACCGAACAAGGCCCAGGCGCTGCGCTTCGAGATGACCGACTTCGCGGCCTACGATATTTTTGTGCTCGAGCGCAAAGGTGCACGCGACAGCTATTCACCAGCGGTCGTGGAGCGGGCGACGAAACATTTCGAGTCAATGTCACCCCAGGCGCGCGAGGCGCTTGAGAAGAACATTATCGCCGGCCTTCCCGGCGGCGAAGGCAGCTATGATCGCGATGGCATTCGCGCCGCCATCGAGCAGTTTATCAAGCTCGGCAACGACGGCTACCGTGCCAACCTGTTCGCCTTTCTCGAAGAAATCATCCCGGTGGCCGAAGACGCCGGCATCGTCATGGCAATTCATCCCGACGACCCTCCGTTCTCGCTGTTCGGACTGCCGCGCGTGGTGTCGACTGCGGACGATGCCCGCGTCATCCTCAACGCGGTTCCCAGCCCGTCGAACGGCCTGACGATGTGCGCCGGTTCGTACGGTGCCCGCGGCGACAACGATCTCGTTGCGATGATCCGCGAGTTTCACGACCGCATCTACTTCGTCCACCTGCGAAACATCAAGCGCGAGGAGGACGGCTCATTCTACGAGTCCGAGCACCTCGAGGGTGACAACGACATTGTCGGCGTCGTCAATGCCTTGCTCGACGAGGAACAACAGCGCAAAGGGCTGCCACCGGCGCGCTGCAGAATTCCGATGCGGCCCGATCACGGCCACACGATGGGCGAGGAGAAATCCGACAAGCGCGTACGGCCGGGGTATTCGTATGCCGGGCGCATGAAAGGACTGGCCGAGCTGCGCGGAGTCATTCACGCGCTCAGCACGATCCGCAACCGGCCGTGAGGCACCTGCAGTCCCTGCTCGCGGCTGTAATCGCCGTCGCTGCTGCGGGGGGCGCCGAGCCGGTTACGCCTCAGCCAGCCATCGACCACCGGGTCAAGCCGCTGCTCACGGTGGATGGCCATACTTTCAAGGATCTCAACGGCAACGGTCAGCTCGACGGTTACGAAGACTGGCGCCTCGGCATCGATGAACGCATCAACGATCTCGTTGGCCGGATGACGCCCGCGGAAAAGGCCGGCATGATGCTGATCCAGACGCTGAATGCCGACGCAAACGGCGCTTTGCCGGATGATGCGAATCGCTTTGTGCGCGACGAGCACATGACGCGGTTCATTTTCCGCAATCCCGTGGTACCAAAGCCTGACTCGTCCGCGCCGCCTGGCCGCAGCGGTGCGCAGATCACGCCGACGCACGCCGCTGAATACACCAACGCGGTACAAGCGCTCGCCGAGTCGACCCGGCTCGGCATTCCGGCCCTGTTCAAATCGAACGCGCGCAACCATTAAGAGCAGGACGCGCGGCCGGGAATTAATCTGTCGGCCGGATCGTTCTCGACCTGGCCGAAAGAGGCGGGACTGGCCGCGACCCGCGACCTGGAACTGGTTCGGGAGTTCGCGGAATCGATGCGCCAGGAGTGGGCCGCGATCGGACTGCGCGGCATGTACGGTTACATGGCCGACCTGTCCACCGAGCCACGCTGGTACCGCGTCCACGAAACGTTCACCGAAGACGCCGACCTCGCGGCAGATATAATTACTACACTCGTCGGCACGCTGCAGGGAGAGACCCTCGGCCCGGACAGTGTCGCATTGACGATCAAACATTTTCCCGGCGGCGGCCCGCAACGCGGTGGCGGCGACCCGCACTATTACTTTGGTCGCAACCAGTCCTATCCGGCCGGCAACTTCGACTATCACCTGAAGCCGTTCAAGGCGGCCATCGCCGCCGGCACCTCGTCGATCATGGCGTACTACGGCATTCCGGTTGGCCAGGACTACGAGCGCAACGACGTCGGCATGGCGTTTTCGAAAGGCATCGTTACCGGACTGTTGCGCGATCAACTCGGTTTCGACGGTTACGTCAATTCGGACACCGGCATCATCGGCGAACCGGGCGCGAACCGGGCCTGGGGGCTCGAAGGTCAATCCGTCGACGAGTTACTCGTGACCGCGATCGATGCCGGCACCGACGTGCTCTCGGGATTCGACAGCCACAAACAAATACTGAGTCTGGTCGAAAGCGGCGCCATCGTGCAGGCGCGAATCGACCTGTCCGTGCGACGCTTGTTGCGTGAGCAGTTTGAACTCGGGCTGTTCGAGAATCCGTATGTAGACTCCGCCCGCGCCGCCAATATCGTCGGAAAAGCCGACTTCCAGGAAAAAGCAGACCTGGCACAACGCAAGTCGGTCGTACTCTTGAGAAATTCCGGCAATCTATTACCTCTCGCGACACCGGACGGTGATACCGCGCTGCGTATCTACACGCTCGGCATCGATGCCGACACCGTCGATGACTGCGGCTATGACGTTGTCGCAGGTGAAGTCGAATCGACGGTCCCGGCCGATGTGGATGTCGCGTTGATCCGGGTCACGGTTAGCAATCCAGTGGTGTCCCTCGACGAGTATCCGGACGAACCACTACCGGTGCCCGGCGTGCCGCCCGCGACGATCTTTGGCGGCGCCGCGCCTGACGAACTCGACTTCCTGGCATTCAGCGACATGGAGGACACCAAGTCCTGGCAAGTGACGCCGAAACTTTCGCAGATTCGGTCCGTCATGGAAGCCGTCGGGCCCGCGAATACGGTGCTGGCTGTCTATTTCCGCCAACCCTATGTGCTCGACGAGGTGAGTGGGCTGCGTGATGCCGGCGCGATCGTGGCGCTGTTCGGGGCCGACGATGCGGCCCTGATGGACGTCCTCGCTGGCCGCTTCGAACCGGTCGGCAAGCTGCCATTCGCGCTCGCCAATAGCGCTGAGGCAATCCTCCGACAGGCGCCGGACGCGCCCGGATACCCCCCCGGCGATACGCTGTATCCGTTTGGATTCGGTCTAAGTTACGAGCCCTAAACCGCCGCCACGCAACGCCTGCCGGCATTTCCGTACCTATGATCAGCGTGTCCGGACATTCGATTGATTTGGGTGTTGATTTTCTCTGTAAAGTTGGCTATTGTGGCCAAGTGGCCTGACCACCTGACTGTCAAGCCAGCCGATTATCGATGACAGGGGGATAACCCGATGGATACATTCAAAACGCTTCAGGGCGCTGCGCTAACCGCACTGTCTGCCCTGGTATTACTTCACTCCGCCCCGGCGCTCGCGCAGCAAGACGGCGGCCTGGCGATCGAGGAGATCACCGTTACCGCACAGAAGCGTGCCGAAAGCGTGCAGGACGTACCGGTTGCTGTTACGGCCTACAACTCGGAAATGCTCGAAAACCAGGGCATCCAGACCTTCAGCGACCTGACCAAAATGGCCCCGTCGCTGACGATCCAGGATGCAGCGAACAAGAATGAAGCACCAATCTCGCTGCGTGGCATCGGTACTTACAGTTTCAGCATCGGCACGGAGCCGAGCGTCCTGGTGATTGTCGATGATGTGCCGATCGCTCGCTCCGGTGGCGCGTTTACCAATCTCGTTGACATCGAACGTGTCGAAGTGTTGCGCGGGCCACAATCAACTCTGTTCGGAAAGAACGCATCGGCCGGAGTGATCAACATCGTGACGAAGTCGCCCGGGAACGAACTCGAAGGCAGCGTGGAATTGCTGGCAACAGACGATGAAGAGATGCGGCTGTCCGCGGCACTTTCGGGCCCGCTGAGTGACACCGTCGGACTGCGCGTGTCCGGTTACTACGGCGATCGTGACGGCTACATCGACAACATCGGCAACAGCCCGGTAAGCACGGAGTTCAACAACAGTGAAGTATACGGAGCGAGGGCGAAGCTTGTCGCCGACCTGAGCGATCGCGTGTATGCGACTTTCATCGCTGAATACAATGAAGTAAGCGAGGACTGTTGTGCGGCCCCCTATCGCTTTGTGACTCCCGGGGCATCGTTCTTTGGTATCCCGGACACAGCGTTTGCCGCGGGAATTACGCCTTCAGAAGAGAATCGTACGGTTCGCGTGAATGGGCCGTTCGTTTCCGACTCTACCGACTGGCTGGCCAGCGCCAAGTTCGATTTCGAGTTCGGCGACCACACGTTCAGTTCCATCACGGGGTACCGGGAATGGGAGTACGACTGGCTGCTGGACGTCGACAATACGGACGACCCAAACATAGTTATCAACCAGGGCGGCCCCTACGTTACCGAGCTGCTTACACAGGAATTTCGGCTGACCTCGCCGGGCTCAGAAACCTTTGAGTACGTTGCTGGGCTCTTTTACGGTGAAACAAACAATGATCGCCGCTTCTCACGCGGGCCGATCGCTCTGTCTGACTGGTTTGGCACGGCGGATTCGAAGTCGATTTCTGCGTTCGGCCAGGCGACCTGGGGCCTGTCGGACAACTGGTCGCTGATTACCGGGCTGCGCGTGCAAAACGAGGAAATTTCGACGACGTTCGATGACTTTCAGGCGGGTCGTTCCTGTTCTGCGGGCTGCGCTGGCAGCGATGACGAAACCGCTACTACTGGCCGTCTTTCATTGCAGTATTTCGCTAACGATGACCTGATGTGGTTCGGTGGCTATTCCCGTGGTTACAAGGGCCAAACGTATGACGTCACCTCATCGTTCACGCAGGCTACGGCAGATAACCCGGTACGCGCGGAGGAATCCGACTCGTTCGAATTTGGCGTAAAGAGCACATTGCTTGACGGACGTCTGCAACTGAATGCGACCGCCTTCTACAGCGATTACACGGATTTCCAGGCGCAGAGCCTTGTGGCGGACCCGTCTGGCGCACTGGTATTTCAGCTGAATAACGTCGGTGAGCTTGAAACCCAAGGACTCGAGATAGATGCCGTCGCACTGTTCAGCGAGAACTTTCAGGCGACCATCGGATTGGCGCTAATTGATGCGACGATCAAGGAGTTTAGTGGCGCCGATTGCTACCCGTTCCAGACGGTTGCGGAAGGTTGTGGACCGGTCGATCCCAACGATCCTAGCTCTCCGGATGCGCAGGACCTGAGTGGCAAGGACCTGGCCAACTCACCGGATTTGAAGTTCAATATCGCTGGTGACTGGACCATCCCGCTGGACTCATTGCCGTTCGACGGATTCGTTAACTTCTCCTACCAGTGGCAGGACGATGTCAATTTCGACCTGCTTCAGAATCCGGCTACCGTTCAGGACTCCTACGGAATTTTCAATTTGAGCCTGGGCATTAACGATCCCGATCTGAGGTATCGCGTAACGCTGTTTATGAATAACGTCTCCGACGAGAAATACGTCACAAGTATCACAAGCTCAGGATTTTATTCAGCGCCAGTACTATCACAGCAGGTGCCACGCGGAGCAGAGCGCTACGCCGGGTTACGATTGAAGTTCAACTTCTAGTGAAGGAGCC
>DDIP01000032.1:0-1125 GCA_002338605.1 Proteobacteria bacterium UBA1847
GCCGGGCGTCAGGCGGGTTCGCCCTGACCTCGGTGTCGCCTGCATAGACGCCGGTGCGGGTCTCAAGAAAGGCCTCAGCTGCCCTGGCTATTTGTGCCACCGGTTGCCATTGCGGATGCGCCGCCGTGGCGAGCGCGGGTATGAACAAGGACAAACCGGCCAACAACGCGCTGACGAGGACGCCAGGCCATCGACCGACGAAGAAACGTCGTCGAATTGGCGTTGCCGTCAATTTCCCGACGAATATCGCGCGCTGAGACAGTGTCCTTGTCCGCATGAGTTCTGTGTTCCCCTTCCGGTAAAGCCAATAGCTGCAATGTTCCTGATGCAGCGGCGAAAAAATCTGCCGCAACGTCGTGAGCGGCAACTGCAATAGTCGATGCAATTGCCATGCCAGCACGGTGAAGGCCTGTTTCCAAAGGGGGTTGGGCGATGTCGCCGGGGCTGCAAAACCTTGCCGGAAGGGCGGCAGTCGATTGCCACACTGCGACACGCGGGGATCAACGAGAGGCTATCGGCGCTCCTGGCGAATCCTTTAGCGACCCCTGATGCGGGCAAGAAGCCAGGTGTTGGCACAGGCTTTGCATAGACCTAAGCAGCAAGCATTCGCACACAAGGCAAAGCAGGTTTCGACTCATGGACATATCCGCATTCTCACAACATGAGCAGGCATTGAAGTTTCGAGCACTTCGAAACGAGGTGCTGTCGTCAAACATCGCCAACGCAGACACGCCCAACTACAAGGCACGTGATTTGAGTTTCGGCGATGCCTTGAACAGTGCGCGGCACGAATCACTGGGCATGACGCAAACCAGCAAGCTGCACAAACAGGCCTGGGGACAGACGACGGACGGCGCTAAAACGATGTATCGCGTGCCGCACCAGCCAACGCTTGATGGCAATACGGTTGAAATGGATGTGGAGCAGGCCGCTTTCGCAGAAAACGCCTTGCAATATCGTGCCAGCCTGGCTTTTCTCGACGGCAAGATTCGCACGCTGCGGTTTGCGTTGAAAGGAGGTGACTGATGTCGCTGTTCAAGGTTTTTGATGTCGCCGGGAGCGCGATGAACGCGCAGTCGGTTCGCATGAACGTTACGGCGAGCAATCTCGCCAATGCCGGCAGCG
>DDIP01000032.1:1228-7876 GCA_002338605.1 Proteobacteria bacterium UBA1847
CCAATGCCGGCAGCGTCAGCGGCGATCCCGACAAGGTTTACCGCGCAAGACAGCCGGTGTTTTCCAGTTTCAGTGAATCACTGGCCAATCAGACCGGTGTAGCCGGCGTTCGCCTGGACGGCGTGCTGGAGAGTGCGGCGCCGCTGCAAAAAATCTATATGCCCGACAACCCGGAGGCGGATGCCGACGGAAACGTGTATGCGACGAATGTGAATACGGTGGAAGAGATGGTGAACATGATCTCGGCCTCGCGTTCCTACAAGAACAACGTCGAAATGATCAACACGACGAAAGACCTGCTATTGCAGACCCTGTCACTTGGACGATAAGAAAGACGAGATGAATTCATGCCCAGTATTTCACCCATAAGCGACTTCCAGAATTTTTCGCCCGTGCCTCAACAGGCCGAGCGCGACAACCTGGGCCAGGCCGACTTTCTGACCCTAATGATCACGCAATTCAAGAACCAGGATCCGTTTGAGCCAATGGACAACGGTGAGTTCCTGGGTCAGCTCGCACAGTTCAGCACCGTTAACGGAATCGAGTCGCTGAACGACTCATTCACTGGTCTGTCCGGTTCGATGCAGGACAACCAGGCCTTGCAGGCGGCCGGCCTGGTCGGTCATGCCGTTCTCGCGGTTACGGATATTGGCCACCTTGGCGATAGCGGGCCGCTAAAGGGCGCTATTGAACTGGATTCGAGCGCGTCCAACGTACAGATCGACATCACCGATGAAACCGGCGCGCTGGTGCAACGGCTCGACCTCGGCCAGCAGCCGCCGGGCATGGTGAATTTCAGCTGGGATGGAATCAATGCGAAAGGCGACAGGGCCGGCACCGGTCACTACCAGGTCAGCGCGCGTGTCGTTCGCGGAACCAACATTGAAAGTGCGGCGACGGTGATCGAAGCCGAAATCAAAAGCGTAACGCTGGGCCAGTTTGGCGGCGGGATGTCACTCAACCTGGAGGGCGGACAGAGCATGCCGCTGGGCCAGGTCTATCAGATTATTGGATAACAACAGAATTTAGCCAGGAGTAAACACATGCCATTTGCAATTGCACTCAGCGGTCTGAACGCCGCATCAGCCGACCTGGGCGTTACCGCGAATAATGTCGCGAACGTCAATACCACCGGCTTCAAAATGTCGCGTGCACAGTTTTCCGAAGTCTTTGCCGTCGGCACACAGAGCGTGAGCTCGAGCGCATCCGGAAGCGGTGTACGCCTCTCGGCAATCGCGCAGCAGTTCACACAGGGCAACATCGACTTTACGGACAATGCGCTCGATCTCGCGATCGGGGGCGAGGGTTTTTTCGTCATCAGTGATAACGGTGCCCGCAGCTATACGCGGTCCGGCGCATTCGGAGTCGACAACCAGGGCAATGTCGTCAACGCCCAAGGTGCGCGTCTGCAGGCGTATCCGTACGCGGGTAACGGCCTGTTCAACACCGGCACACCACAGGACCTGCAACTGACGATTGGCGCTAACCCGCCGCAGGCAACGACAAGAGCGAGCTTCGGCATTAACCTGCCAGCCGATGCACCGCAGCCGGCGAACCCGGTTTTCGATCCAACCGACCCTGGAAGTTTCAACCATACAACGTCGGTAACGGTTTATGACACGCTGGGTGCAGCGCACACGGCGACGGTTTATTTCATCAAGGATGCCGCACCCAACACGTGGAACACTGAAATTGAAATTGACGGTAGCGCGGTTACGGGTGCGGCACCCGTGGTGTTCAACCCGGACGGCAGCCTGAATTCGCCGGTCGGCGGACTGATGCCACTGGGCGCATTTACACCGACGACCGGGGCGGATCCGATTAACCTGTCGATCGATTTCGGTACGGCCACGCAGTTCGGCGACAACTTCGGCGTGAATTCACTCTCACAGGATGGCTTTACGACCGGTCGTCTGACGGGCGTCAGCGTTGATGCCGAGGGTGTTGTCTTCGCTCGCTTTACGAACGGTCAATCCACGTCGCTTGGCAAGCTGGCACTTGCGAACTTCGTGAACCCGCAGGGACTGCAACAGCTCGGTGATACGACCTGGGGCGAGTCCTTTCAATCCGGTGATGCACTGCTCGGCGAAGCCGGCACGGCTTCGTTCGGTAACATCCAGTCGGGCGCACTCGAGGCGTCCAACGTCGATTTGACAGCGCAACTGGTACAGATGATTACGGCACAACGGAACTTCCAGGCGAATGCCCAGATGATTTCAACGGCCGACACCATCACCCAGACCGTCATCAACATCCGTTAAGCGCCGAATGAAAGGACAGCACGATGGATGAAATGATTTATCTCGCGATGACCGGCGCTCGACAGACGGAGTATGCGCAGACCATCAACAGTAACAATCTCGCCAATGTTTCCACTACCGGATTCCGGGCGGACCTGCATTCGTTTACGTCTGTACCGATTGAAGGTCCGGGTGTCGACGCGCGTATCAATGCGGTTGTTGAGTCATACGGCACTGATCTCACACAAGGCCCGATCAACAACACCGGTCGAACGCTGGACGTTGCAATACGTGGGGAAGGCTTTCTCGCCGTGCAGGCGCCCGATGGTTCCGAAGCCTATACGCGCGCAGGTGATCTGCGCGTTGAAGCCGGCGGACTGTTGATGACCGGCGCGGGTCACCTCGTGATGGGTGATGGTGGCCCGGTCGCGATTCCGCCGAACAGCAGTTTGCTGATTGGCGGAGACGGAACCATTTCGATTCAGCCATTAGGTCAGGGCCCGGAAACGCTCGCGATTGTTGACCGCATCAAACTGGTGAAACCCGGAATCGGAAACCTTGAGAAGGGCGAAGACGGCTTGCTGCATATGAAAGATGGCAGCGAAGCGGATGCGGACGCCAGCGTGGCGTTGCTATCCGGTTCCCTGGAACAAAGCAATGTCAACGTTGCAAAGACGCTGGTCAATATGATCGAGCTCGCGCGGCAATACGAAATGCAAGTCAATGTAATCAAGGCGTCAGAAGAAAATGCCGATGCCGCAGCAACCATGATGCGTCTCGGCTAGACCGACGTTAAAGACAGGAGAAAACGATGAACCAGGGACTTTGGGTAGCGAAAACCGGACTGGATGCGCAACAGACGCGCATGGCGGTTGTGTCCAACAATCTGGCGAACGTGAATACGACCGGTTTCAAACAGGACCGTGCGGTGTTCGAGGATTTGCTGTACCAGAACATTCGGCAGTCCGGCGGCCAGAGTTCGCAGGACACTGTGCTGCCATCCGGCATGAGTCTGGGTACCGGCGTACGCGTCGTTGCAACCGAGAAATTGCATACCCAGGGCAGCGTGCTGCAAACGGGCAATGCGATGGACGTTGCCATCAACGGTCGTGGCTTCTTCCAGATACTGAAGCCGGACGGTGAGCTCGCCTACACGCGTGACGGCACATTCCAGCTGAACGCCCAGGGCGAAATCGTCAATTCCAGCGGCTATGTCGTGCAACCGGGCATAACCATTCCTGATGGCGCACAAAGCATCACGATCGGTTCCGACGGGGTTGTATCCGTAAAACTGGCCGGGCAACCGACTCCGACGCAGGTCGGGTCCCTGGAAGTGACGGACTTCATCAATCCCGTCGGGCTGCAGGCGATCGGTGAAAACCTCTACATCGAAACCGCGGCAAGTGGTTCGGGGCAACCCGGAACGCCGGGCCTGAATGGTCTTGGAGTCATCAACCAGGGTGCGCTCGAAGGATCGAATGTCAATGTTGTGTCCGAACTTGTGAACATGATCGAAACACAGCGCGCTTATGAAATGAACTCCAAGGCGATTTCGACCAACGACCAGATGATGCAGTACATCAACAACAATCTCTAAGAGACCACTATGAATAAATCAGCAAAGGCACTCGTCATACTGACCGCGGTACTGATTCTGCCCGCTTGCGGAAGCACGCGTGTGTATGAACAGGCGCCAATGCAACCCACCGTGGTTCCACAAGTTTACAAGGAACCGAATCCGGGCACGATTTACAACGCCGGCACTGACATGCGACTTTGGGAGGATCGGAAAGCAAACCGTGTCGGCGATATCCTGACGGTAGTCCTTGCCGAGCAGACGAATGCGACGAAGAACTCGCAAACGACAACAGGAAAGGCCACGGATGCAACGCTTGGCAATCCGACCGTGTTCGGCACGCCACTGACCCACAAGGGGGTGCCCCTGTTTGAAGGCGCACTGAGCGGCAGCAGCTCATTTGATGGCAAGGGGTCAAGCAGTCAGAGCAACAGTCTTGCCGGCGATATCACCGTCACCGTTGTTGATCGATTGCCAAACGGCAATCTCGTCATCAGCGGCGAAAAATGGGTAACTCTGAACCAGGGGCAGGAGTTCATTCGCCTGTCAGGAATTATTCGTCCCGATGACATCGAGCCTGACAACTCGCTACTGTCGACGCGAATCGCCAACGCGCAAATCACTTACAGCAGCAAGGGTGTCCTCGCTGCCGCAAACAAAATGGGGCTGATCAGTCGATTCTTTAATTCAGTCTTCCACCCGTACTAAGGACGGACGCACTATGCCTATGAAATGGAAAACAAGAATTGCATTGAAACGACTGGCGCTGGTCATCATGCTGGCGGGTACTTTTGTCGCCGAGCAGGCTTACGCGGATCGGGTCAAGGACCTGGCAAGCGTTGCCGGCGTACGCAATAACCAGCTCGTTGGTTACGGACTGGTTGTTGGCCTTAACGGGACGGGGGACCAAACCACCCAGGCACCGTTTACCGTGCAGGGCATTGTGAACATGTTGACGCAGTTTGGCGTGACGGTGCCGACCGGGACTCGCATGCAGTTGAAGAACGTCGCGGCTGTTACTATTCATGCCGAGTTGCCGCCGTTCGCGAAACCGGGACAAAAGATCGACATCACAATCGCATCCATTGGCAATGCCAAGAGTTTGCGAGGCGGCAGCCTGCTAATGGCACCGATGCGCGGCGCTGACGGCAATGTCTATGCGCTGGCACAGGGCAACCTCGTCGTCGGTGGTTTTGGCGCATCCGGCAACGACGGCTCAAGTGTGACGGTCAATATCCCCAGCGCAGGCCGGATACCCAACGGCGCGACCGTTGAGCGCGAGGTTCCGAGTGATTTTCTGACACGCGAATCGATTGTACTGAACCTGAACGTGCCGGACTTCACAACGTCGAATCGACTGGCGATGCAAATCAACCAGACCATGGGCGAGGGTACTGCACAGTCCCTCGACGCCGTATCCGTTGCCGTTCGGGCGCCGTTCGACGTTTCGCAACGCACGGCATTCGTCTCAATGCTTGAAAACCTGGAAGTCGAACCGGGCGAAGTTCAGGCACGTGTCATCGTCAATTCACGCACCGGCACGGTCGTTATCGGTTCCAATGTGCGAGTAACACCCGCGGCCGTGTCACACGGCTCACTGGTGGTGACCATCAGCGAACGACCGTTCGTGAGCCAGCCGCTTGCACCATTCAGCGATGCCGGGGAGACCGTTGCATTACCGGTGTCGGACGTTTCCGTCACGCAGGAAGACTCAAGGATGTTCCTGTTCGAGCCCGGCACGAGCCTCGACGAGATTGTGCAGGCGGTCAACCGAGTCGGCGCCGCACCGGGTGACCTCGTGGCCATTCTTGAAGCATTGAAACAGGCTGGTGCACTGCGAGCCGAACTGGTCGTTATCTAGGCCGCGATCTACGCCATGACTTCGACCATTACTGATTTCACGCAATACACGCAGTTGCGTAAGGCGGCCGGCGACAATGACCCGGCGGCGCTGCGTGAAGTTGCGAATCAGTTCGAGGCTTTGTTCCTGCAGACAATGTTGAAGAGTATGCGCGAGGCATCGCTTGGCGATCCGTTATTCGGCGACAGCGAACAGATGGAAATGTACCAGGGCATGATGGACCAGCAGATGGCGGTCGAACTGGCCAGTGGCAAGGGCGTCGGCCTGGCCGACATGCTCGTGCGGCAACTCGGTGGTGCGAATGCCGCCAAATTCGACCCACCTGAACAGCCGTACCCGATTTCGCGCAGCGCTTCGGTCAAGGCCCGCGCAGCAACGCCTGCCTGGTCTGACCCGGCGGCGTTTGCGCGCGATATCTGGCCGCATGCCGAACGCACGGCTAAAGAACTCAACGTTCCGGCCGAAGCAATAGTAGCGCAAGCGGCTCTTGAGACCGGCTGGGGCAAACATGTAATGCCGACCCGGGACGGGTCGACAAGCTTTAACCTGTTCGGGATCAAAAGCGGTGCTGGCTGGACTGGCGACCAGGTCGTCCGCGATACGCTGGAGTTCGAGAACGGTGTGCCTCGGCAGGAGAAGGCAAAGTTTCGATCCTATGACAATGTGGCGGCTGCATTTTCCGACTACCGAGATTTTATTGCCGGTAATCCACGATACAGCGAGGTACGAAACCAGGGTACTGACACGGCGGGATTTGCCCGTGCGCTGCAGGATAGCGGCTATGCAACCGATCCGGATTATGCCGAAAAAATTAACAGGGTGATGGAGGGACCGACGATGCGTCGCGTCCTGACTGAACTAAAGGCAGGTAGCTAGAATGGCAGGAATATTGAATACCAGCTTGAGCGGGATGCTTGCATTCCAGCGCGCGCTGGATGTCACCGGCCACAACATCGCGAACGCGAATACCC
>DDIP01000398.1 GCA_002338605.1 Proteobacteria bacterium UBA1847
TTTTGCAAGCTGGAGCGGTGCGTTGCCGGCGCGATCTGCACAGCCGTGACTTTGTACTCGGGGCAGTTCGTTGCCCAGTCGCTAAACTCCGTCGTAACCACGTTGGCGCCGGTTTCCGGGTTGTGAAATGTCGTGTAGACGACCCCGGGCTTGACGCGAGTCGTGATTTCAGCACGCAGTGTGATGTCGCCCTTGCGGCTCGCCAGCGACACCAGGTCACCGTCGCGAATGCCGCGCATCTCGGCATCACTGGGATGCACTTCGAGCACGTCTTCCGAATGCCAGACATTATTGGCGGTACGCCGTGTCTGTGCACCGACATTGTATTGGTGCAGGATGCGACCGGTCGTCAACAGCAGTGGGAACTTGCGGTTGGTTTTCTCTTCGGTCGGCACATAGTCAGTCTCAACAAAAAGGCCCTTGCCACGCACGAACTGCTCAACGTGCATGATCGGTGTTCCCGTCGGCGCCGTTTCGTTGCAGGGCCACTGGACGCTGCCGATATCGTCAAGCAGTTTGAAGCTGACATTCCGGAAGGTCGGTGTGAGTTCTGCGATTTCATCCATGATCGCGGCAGCCGAGTCGTAGTGCATCGCATAACCCATCGCCTGGGCAAGTTCCTGCGTGATCACCCACTCGTCTTTGCCCTGCCGCGGCGGCATCACCGGGCGCACGCGGTTGATGCGGCGTTCGGCATTGGTAAACGTACCGTCCTTCTCGAGAAACGACGTGCCAGGCAGGAAAACATGCGCGAACTTCGCCGTCTCGTTCAGGAACAGGTCCTGCACGACGATGCATTCCATGTTGCTCAAGGCGGCTTCGACATGCCGCGTGTTCGGGTCCGATTGCGCGAGGTCCTCGCCCTGGATGTACATGCCCATGAATTTGCCGGCGATGGCGGCATCGAACATGTTCGGTATTCGGAAGCCTGGTTCGGCATCGAGGGTCACGCCCCAATGCTTCTCAAAGTCCGTGCGGACCTCGTCGCCGGAAATATGCCGGTAACCGGGCAGCTCATGCGGGAACGAGCCCATGTCGCAGGAACCCTGCACGTTATTCTGACCCCGCAGCGGATTTACGCCGACGCCGGTGCGACCAATATTGCCGGTCGCCATCGCAAGATTGGCCATACCCATGACCATCGTCGAGCCCTGGCTGTGCTCAGTGACGCCGAGTCCATAATAAATTGCCGCGTTCTTCGCCGAACCATAAAGGCGCGCCGCTTCGCGCAGCGTTTCCGCATCAACACCGGCAATTTTTGCAACGGATTCCGGCGAATTCTCGGGGCGCAGAATCATGGTCTTCCATGCCTCGAATGACTCCATATCGCAGCGGGCGCGAACGTATTCCTCGTCGACAAGGCCTTCACTGACGATGACGTTGGCGAGTGCGTTGACGACCGGTACGTTGGTGCCCGGCGCCAGATCGATGTGGTGTTCGGCTTTGATACGCGCCGAGCGAACAAGGCCGATCTGCCGTGGGTCGACAACGATCAGCTTGGCGCCTTCGCGCAGGCGCCGCTTCATTTGCGAGGCGAACACCGGGTGCGCCTCAGTCGGGTTCGCACCAATCACAATGATGACGTCGGCGTCCATCACGCTGTCAAACGGCTGGGTGCCAGCTGATGTGCCGAGTGTTTGCTTGAGCCCGTAACCGGTTGGTGAGTGGCAAACGCGTGCACAGGTGTCCACGTTGTTGTTACCCATCGCAGCGCGAACAAATTTTTGTACGACGTACACTTCTTCGTTGGTACACCGTGACGACGTAATGCCGCCGATCGACTTGCGGCCGTGTTTTGCCTGGATTTCCTTGAATCGTTGCGCGCTGTACTGGATTGCTTCGTCCCAACTCACCTCGCGCCAGGGGTCCGTGGTGTGCTCGCGAATCATCGGTTTCATAACCCGATCACGATGCGACGTGTACCCCCAGGCGAAACGGCCCTTGACGCAGGAATGCCCGTGATTGGCTTCGCCATCCTTGTAAGGGGTCATGCGAACGACCTGGTCGCCCTTCATTTCCGCCTGGAACGAACATCCGACGCCGCAATAGGCGCAGGTCGTGATCACCTTGTGGTCCGGCTGGCCGTGATCGACGATGCTCTTTTCCATCAGGGTTGCCGTCGGACAGGCCTGCACACAGGCGCCGCAGGATACGCATTCGGAGCCGAGGAAGCCTTCATCCATACCGGCCGAGACTTTGCTCTTAAAGCCGCGACCCTGGATCGTTAGTGCGAATGTGCCCTGAACTTCGTCACAGGCGCGAACACAACGAGAGCAGACGATGCACTTGCTGCCGTCGAACTGGAAGTAGGGGTTGCTCGCGTCGACGCCAACGTCGAGGTGGTTTTCGCCGTCGAAACCGTAGCGGACCTCTCTCAGACCGACGGCTCCGGCCATGTCCTGCAGTTCGCAGTCGCCGTTTGCCGAGCACGTCAGGCAATCGAGCGGATGATCGGAAATATAGAGTTCCATGACGTTGCGACGAAGTTTGGCCAGCGCGCTTGTTTGAGTACGAATTTGCATGCCGTCTTCAACCGGCGTGGTACAGGAGGCGGGAAAGCCCTTTCGGCCTTCAACCTCGACGACGCACATGCGGCAGGAGCCGAAAGCCTTGAGATTGTCGGTAGCACACAGTTTCGGCACATCGATGCCTGACTCCCGCGCCGCGCGCAGGATACTGGTACCTGCCCTGACGGTCGCCGGCATGCCGTCGATTTCGACCCGAACCTCGCCGACGCCTTTGCTGGCGGGCGTTCCGTAGTCTTTTTGCCGTACTTTGTTCATAACGCTTTCTCTTTGGAGGATGCAAAGTCCTCTGCAAAGTAGTTTAGAACACTTCTAACGGGATAGGGGGTCATTCCGCCCATTGCACATAAGGACGTGCCCTCCATCGTGTCGCACAGTTCGACCAGTAAATCGTAGTTTTCTTCCCGGTTTTTTCCGGCAATCATCCTGTCGATGACCTCGACGCCGCGGGTTGAGCCGATGCGGCAGGGCGTGCATTTGCCACAGGATTCAATGGCGCAAAACTCCATCGCAAAGCGCGCCTGTCTGGCCATGTTTACGGTGTCATCAAACACGACGATACCGCCGTGGCCGATCATCGCACCGATGCCAACAAAAGCCTCGTAATCCATCGGTACATCAAGCTGGTCGGCGGGAATGTAGGCGCCGAGCGGGCCGCCGACCTGCACCGCTTTCACGGGTCGACCGCTGGCGGTGCCGCCACCGAAGTCTTCGATCAGCTCTCGCAGCGTGACGCCGAAGGCTTTCTCGACAAGACCACCCCGCTTGATGTTGCCGGCGAGCTGAAATGCGAGCGTACCCCGGGAACGATTGACACCCATACCGGCGTAGCGCTCGCCGCCGAGGTTCACAATGTTGGCAACCGATGCCAGCGTGACGACGTTATTTACAACCGTTGGTTTTCCAAACAGACCTTCGTGTGCGGGTAACGGCGGTTTGGAGCGCACGATGCCGCGCTTGCCTTCGAGGCTTTCGAGCATCGCAGTCTCTTCGCCGCAGACGTAACTGCCGGCACCAATGTGCAGGTCGATATCGAAACTGAAATCGCTGTTCCGGATATTGTTGCCGAGCCAGCCGGCACCCCGCGCCGTATCAATCGCGCGCGAAAGGATTGAGTGCGTTAGCGGATACTCCGAGCGCAGGTAGATATAGCCCCTGGTCGCGCCCACCGCGAAACCGGCAATCGCCATGCTCTCGATGAGTCCGAGCGGGTCGCCTTCCATCAGCATGCGGTCGGAGAAGGTGCCGCTGTCACCTTCGTCGGCATTGCAGGCGATGTATTTCTGCTCGGCTTCGGTATTGGCCACGGTGCGCCACTTGATACCGGTCGGGAACCCGGCGCCGCCGCGACCGCGGAGCCCGGAATCCTCGACGGCCTTCAGCACGGACTCCGGCCCCTCGTTGAACGCTTTCTGCAGTGCCTTGAATCCCTGGTGCTGTTCAAAGTCCTGCAGTGACAACGGATTCGTCAGACCGCAACGCCAGAAAGTCCAGCGGTCCTGTTCGATGAGGTATGGGATATCCCTGATTGGGCCGAGCCGGCGCTTGTGTTCGCCGCCTGTTACAAAGCTCGATTGGAACAGGCTCTGAACATCGTCGGCGGCGACATTGCCGTAGGCGATGCGCGTACCATCGACCTCGACTTCTACCAGCGGCTCAAGCCAGCAGGCACCCCAGGAACCGTTGCGAATCAATTCGATTTCAGCGCCCGTTTTCTTGGCTACACGAGCAATTTCAAGAGCGACCTCATCCGCGCCAACCGATACCGCCGTGGTTTCGCGCGGCACGTAAATTTTCGTGCGGTCCATCAGTTGTCACCCCGCATTGCATCGATCAGTTCGTTGAAGCGTTGTTCATTGACGCGGCCGAAAGTCTTGCCATCGATCATGATCGCCGGAGAGCACGCACAGTTGCCGAGGCAGTACACCGGTTCAAGCGTGATGTCATCTTCAGTGTTGTTGAGACTCATTGCGAGTGTTTTTTCGGCGTAGGCGGTTAGTTTCTCGCTGCCCATCGCCTGACAGGCCTCGGCCTGGCAAATCCTGACGATATGCTGTCCCGGCTCGGACGTCCGGAAATCGTGGTAGTACTCAACGACGCCATGCACTTCAGCGCGTGACAGGTTCAGCTCGCTTGCAAGTTGCCGAACCGTTTCCTCAGGTATCCAGCCGAAACGTTTTACGATGCTTGCCAGAATCTGCACCAGAAGCTCTGGCCTGGCATCGTGTGCGGCGACAATTTCGCTGGTTGTTTTTTCGTCGATTCTTGCCATTAGCCTATACGTTCCCCGCCAGAGTAAACATTGAAAGTATCGCCTCGCAGGAAGCCGACCAGCGAAACATTGAATTCGTTGGCGAGCGCGACGGCAAGGCTGGATGGCGCACTGACGGCTGCGAGCAGCGGCATACCC
>DDIP01000205.1 GCA_002338605.1 Proteobacteria bacterium UBA1847
TTGATGCCGGTGGCGAGCATGTCGATGCGAGTTTTGATCGGCATCACCCAAGCGTTGGTGAGCCCGGGGTACTTCACGATACGATCAAACTCGGCACGCAGGTCTTCGGCGGTCATCCCTTCCCGCCATTCGTGATGCGGTTTCAATTGAATGACGGTCTCGATCATGGTGAGGGGCGCGGGGTCCGTCGCGGTTTCGGCGCGACCGATTTTTCCGAACACGCTTTTCACTTCCGGGACCGTGCGAATCATCTTGTCGGTCTGCTGCAGAATCTCGCGCGCCTTGTCGACCGACACACCGGGATAGGTGGTGGGCATGTACATCAAGTCGCCTTCATCCAGCGGCGGCATGAACTCCGAACCGAGTTGCGTCGCCGGCCACAGTCCCACGACCAAGATCAACACAGCTGCAACCAGAGTCGATTTCGGAAACCGTATGACGCCGTGAATGACCGGTTGGTAGACGGCAATCAACGCCCGGTTAATGGGGTTCTTATGCTCCGGCGTCACCTTGCCGCGAATGAAGTACCCCATGAGTACCGGTACGAGGGTGATCGACAAAATGGCTGACGCGGCCATGGCGTAGGTCTTTGTAAATGCCAATGGCGCAAACAGTCGGCCTTCTTGGGCCTCCAGGGTAAATACCGGCAGGAAACTCAGCGTGATAATCAGTAGGGAGAAAAACAGCGGCGGTCCGACCTCACTCGCCGCATCACCCATGATGCGCCAACGATTTTCGTCCGTGAGCGGTTCCTTTTCGATGTGCTTATGGACGTTTTCGATCATGACGATCGCTGCATCTACCATCGCGCCAATGGCGATAGCGATGCCACCCAAGGACATGATGTTGGCGTTCAAGCCCTGCAACTTCATGACAATGAAGGCGGCCAGAATGCCGACCGGCAAACTCAATATGACGACGGCCGAGGAGCGTAGGTGAAAAAGGAACACTGCGCACACCAATGCAACCACCAAGAACTCTTCTAACAGCTTGCCCTGAAGGGTTTTAACGGCGCGCTCGATCAAGGAGGAACGATCGTATGTCGTGACGATCTCTACGCCATCAGGGAGACTGCGTTGAAGTTCCGCCAACCGGTCTTTTACCGCATCGATGGTCTTGGACGCGTTCTCTCCCCAGCGCATGATGACGATGCCGCCGACCACTTCGCCTTCGCCGTTGAGCTCGGCGATCCCGCGGCGCATCTGTGGGCCGAGGCGAAGATCAGCGATGTCGGAGAGCACTATCGGTGTGCCGTTGGCATCCACTCCCAAGGGAATGTCGGAAAGATCGTCCAGGCTTTGTAGATAACCGGTAGCGCGTACCATGTACTCGGCCTCGCCCATCTCGACCACCGACCCACCGGTTTCCTGATTGCCGGATTGGATGGCCATCTTGACCTTGGCCAGCGTCATGCCAAACGCACGCAACTTATCGGGGTCAACAACCACCTGATACTGCTTAACCATGCCACCCAAGGTGGCGACTTCGGCGACCCCCGGAACCGTTTGCAGTTCGTACTTTAAGAACCAGTCTTGCAGACTGCGCAGTTGTGACAAGTCGTGCTGACCAGTCCGGTCGACCAAAGCGTATTCATAAACCCAACCCACACCGGTTGCGTCCGGACCCAGAGCGGGTTTGGCGTTGTCGGGCAATTGCCCGGCGACTTGGCTCAGGTATTCGAGTACCCGCGAGCGTGCCCAATAGAGATCGGTGCCGTCTTCGAAGATGATGTAGACATAAGAGTCGCCGAAGAACGAATAACCACGAACGGTGACGGCTTTCGGCACCGACAACATCGCCGTCGTCAATGGGTACGTCACCTGGTCCTCAATGACCTGTGGGGCTTGTCCTGGAAAGGACGTTTTGATGATGACTTGCACGTCGGAGAGATCCGGCAGCGCGTCGACCGGTGTTTCCTTGAGCGAATACAAACCGCCAACGACCAGGATTACGGTGGCGAGCAACACCAGAAATCGATTGTTTATCGACCAACGAATCAGCCCAGCGATCATTGTTCAGGCTCCATTGTGTGGCCTTCATGGCTGGCGGGCGCTTCGTCCAGAGGCGATGCCTCGCGCTCGGCATCCGTATCCATAGCGGCCTGAATATCCACGACCAAATAATGGTCGTCGCCGTGTTTCTCGATGGTTGCGTGTACCGACTGTCCGGCGTCGATCGATTCGAACAGATCCATCTTCGCCACATCGAAACTCATTGTCATGGCTGGCCATTCCCATTCGGGTATCGCCTCGTGCTGCAAGGTGACTTTCTGGGCAGCGGTATCGATGTCAGTGACAACCGCGGCGACCATCACGCTAGTCATGGCAATCATCGGCGTGTCGTCCGCCATGCCCTCGTCCATACGCGCCAAGGCCGTATCGATGTTCGACTCCGAATCGATCAAGAACTGCCCGGACGTCACGACGCGATCGGCGGCAGTTAGCCCACTCAGGATTTCAATGCGGTCACCCGACTCGATGCCGATTTCAACCGGTTGGGCGCGGAATTTACCTTCCTCCAGCGCGACCACCACGCGGTTCACGGCCCCGCCTGGGATCAGCGCCTCCTTCGGGATGTGTACTACCGCCGGTGTCTCGGTGCCGAAAATGGTCACGCGTGCGAACATGTTGGGTCGCAGCACATCCGCCTCATTGTCGAAACGCACCCGCACTTTCAATGTACGGGTTTTCTGATCGAGTTCCGGATACACGTAGTCGACCGTGCCCTGCCACCGTTGACCGGGTAAATAGTCGAGTTCTATCTCGGCCCGTTGACCGTGCCTCACCCACGCTGACTGGCGCTCGAAGACCTCCGCCATCACCCACACTTCGTCCAGATTGGCGATTGATAACACTTCGGTGGACGGCGTGATGTAGACACCTTCGCGTACGCCAAGGTGAGCCACCACGCCATCCGTTTGCGCGTAAATTCGAATGCGCTGTTTTGCCGTGCGCTCTTTGTCCAAGCGCCGGATCTCGCTCGCGGTCACACCGAGGGCAGCAAGACGTTCACGCGAAGCTTGGTGCAACGCCGTATTACTGCTTTTGAGCGCCGCAAGATACTCCTCTTGTGCATTCACCAAAGTCGGTGAATACAATTCGAACAGGACTTGCCCGCGTTTCACCGGATCGCCCGTCGATTTAATGCTGAGTTTTTCGATCCAGCCATCGACGCGGGTGTTGATTTGATGCAGCGAGTCCTCGTCGTAACCGACGTAGCCCACGGTTTCTATACGCCGCGAGAGCACGCCGCTTTCAACCGCCGCGCTACGGACACCAAGATTGTTCACCACGGTGGGAGATATTTTGACCACGCTGGGATCGTCCCCGGCCACCTCATCGGCATACACCGGCACCAAGTCCATCCCCATGGGCGACTTGCCCGGTTTGTCGGCACGGTAGTTCGGGTCCATGGGCGCTTTGTAATAGAGCACTTCGCGCTCGCCGGACGCACTTGCAGCCGTTCCCTCGCCGGCAACCGGCCACCAGCGTCCCAGCGAAATACCGATGACAAGCACCGCGACTAAGGCGGCAGATAATGTGATGGTTTTTTTCATCGGGGTAAGCCTCCGAGGTTGGCCAGCACGGCGTAGCTTTGTGCTCGCTCCGTCTGCAACCGAATGTGATCCAGACGTGTGTTGAGTTCATCGATAAAGCCGCGCATGACATCGGCAAAGTCACTGGCTTCACTTTGGTAGGCCGCCAGTGCCGCGTTCGCTTGATCTTTCGCTTGCGTCAAGATGAGCCGCTCATAAAGATCGACACGGCGCGAAAGGTCATGCCAGCGTGCATACTCAGCATCCAGCTGGCTGCCGAGCCGCCGCAGCAACTCGTCCTTGGATTCGGTGGCCGCGCGGCGTTCGCTGAGTGCGGCGGCCAAACGACGGTCTTGCCGATTTTTTCGGAAAAGAGGTAAGTCCACCGTGACTGAGAGGCTGACAAAGTCAGAACGCGGACTGCCGCTGGGTAAGGTGCCGTCGCGGTAACCGTATCCAAGATCCAGCGCCCAGCCGGGCTTGTAACGTTCCTTGGCCAGGTCAATGCCGGCGCGCCGTGCGTCAATGCGAGCGTCGGCGGCTTTTAGGGCCGGGTGAGTAACCAAGTCGGCGCGCATTGCCTCAAGGGGAGGCACATTCTGCCACGCCGGTAGTTTCTCGGCGATGGGTCGGCTCGACGCACTTCCCACCCACTCAGATAGCGCCGCCCTCGCCCGGGCGCGTTGCTTGTTGATTTCGATGATCCGATCATCAAGCCGGCTAAGCTCGAGCTCTGCCCGCAACACGTCTTGTTGATCTTTGCTGCCCACGGCATACAACGAGCGGGTAACGGTGACCAGATCGCTGAAAAACGGCCGTGACTCGGTGACGATCGCGTGCGCTCGATTCCAATAGTAAGTTTCTAACCAGGCGTTTCGGACTGACGTCAGTACATCGCGCCCACGCGCGTCGGCATTTTCGGTCATCTCTGCGGCGAGTGATTGGAATTGCCGCGTGCTGACCGCGCGGGTCTTGCCGGGTGGGAAGGCCTGACGAATACCCAGCTGACCTTGAGTCATACCTTCCGTCGTGAAGCCACCCGACTCCAAGGGGAAGTTCGCCAACCCCATGCGCAGTTGCGGATCGGGCAGCTGTCCGACGGCGACCGATTGCTCTTCGAGCGCGTCGGCACGCGCAAAAAACGCGGCTTGTCCAGGTTCCTGGTCAAGTGCGCGATCTTCGGCCTCCGCAAGCGTTAGTGGGAGCATTTGTTGTGCCAGTGCGGGCACACTCACCATCAGCGTCGCCGTCAGCGCGAAGATAGGCCAGACGGATAAGTATCGACCACGTAAGCGGTCAACTTTATTATTGTGGGCCGAATGCCCACCGTAAAACGGGTTCAAAACAATCTCCTTCGACAATCACCGAGAAAAAAACGGCTAACAGCGAGGAGATCGCTATATCAGATAGACACAGTAGAGAACACTAAGGGGTGGAGAGGAATCGGGCGGATGCGTATCTGGTGCCGGTATATCGCTGATTCGCTTCGGTTGGACATCGGTAAAACGTCCCGCAAGGGACACCACAACAATGGGTTGATCGGCGGGGGTATCTTTGAGTTTCAGCTGCCCGGTGCGGCCGTCGATATTAGCCTCATCAAGCACAATGCAATCGGCTACACCCGTCGCACACGGCATATCATGACTTGCCATCGGGTCGGTCGGCATATCATGACCGTCATGCTGGCGCGTGTGTGACGGCGGACAATGAGGGCAGTCATGATCATCATCCGCCCCCATCGCCAATGCGCAGGGTTGCAGTGCCATGTTTAGCCACACCACCACAAACATCCCGAGGACGCGCCGCGCCCACGGAGTTTGTCGTTGTCTAAGGGTGGCCAATGAATTCACGTGCGGTCCTGTTTGTCTTTTCGACTACTACACTGTATGCATCGCGTTGCACAGCGCTATCGCGACTTGTACCTATAAGGTATGTGTAGCCTACAACCTGTATGCAGGATTCAAGTCAAGCACTACCCGCAGCTGCGGGACATATTAACGGGTCATCCTGATTTGTAGGCGTGCGTGCCTTACGTATGATGCATCGAGTGAGAGTCTCAACAACTCAGTAGATTCCCATGTCGCGACCCGTTCTAGCCATCTCTAGGCCTGATCATGTGCAGAATGATCGCATCATTCGTCGTGCTTCCGAGTTGGCCGTTCGTACGACACAGGAGCTCAAGCGAATAATCGATTCTCGGTCGTACGATGCGACAAAAACCGACTATCCACTAACCACCGTTTTCCGTGAGGATTTTGAAAAAGACGCCTTGACTCCGGAAGCATAAGAAGAATACGACGAGTTATCGTGGAGTATGGGTGACGATGAGTCCTTGGAAGAGTTTGAAGAACGGACGGGGCCTCGACTGGCGGAGCTTCAGGAGCAAAAACGAGAGATGAACCCGGTAATAGCCAGCGAGCTAGGTGACCTGAATCTTGGTGAGGCGTTGACTCAATGCGCTGCAGAGAAGAATTACCTCTACCTGATGTTCGAGCATGCCACAAAATTGGGGGTATGTCCCTGCGAGCAAGGCGACGAGACCTGGGGGGCCAGGAACAATTTCCGGAACGGCGAGGGGTGGCAGGCACTTGAGCTATTGGAGTGTCTGGTACTGCAGGAAGACGTCGACAAAGTAACGGCGAAGCTCTACTCGCCGCTGGAAGGCTGCAGCGCATCCGTCGTTAGCCTTCTAGAAGAAGGCATTGAGTGCATTCCCTGGTGGGACAAAGAACCCCTGGCCGCCAGAAAATGGCCGTCATAGCCCTTAACATTTATTGAACCGCACCGGGGGTGGGACAATACTCAACGAGTCCTAGAGGCTTAGCGGGCCTAGCTTCTGCCGTTCCTCGACGCGGTCAATAGAGTCTCGATAACAATAACTTCAAAGACTCGATCGAAGCGATGCTGAGGCGATCAAAGCACCCAAGTAAAGCTGTTACACTTGCTAACAGGTATCGAACCACAAGACATGATTGTACAGTTCGGCCCCAATATCGTAACGGTTAATTTCGCGCCAGATGTTCAGGGCCGGCGATCAGGCAGAGGCACCAGCTCCCAGTCGAAGGTCAATGGTTCTGTATCCAGAGTTTGCACAACTTGCTTGCAGGCCAGCTGTAGTTCAGCATCATCCTCAGCGCGTTCATGCATCAAGTATGCAATGACATTCTGGTGACCCTTAATTTCTACAAGCCAGGTCGCTGGCAGATGCATTCGGGCTGCTTTCAATGTGTTGACCAAGGCGTTCTGGTCGGTGTGCAGCAAGTTCATCACGCAAATGCCCCCTGGGGACAGGCAGCGCTTTATGTTAGCAAAGAAACCGCTGCGCTCAACACACGCGGCTGTCTGATTAGCGCAAAAAAGATCGCACAACACCAGATCAAAATGGCCCGATGCGTTTGCGACAAACTGTTCCGCGTCCTGCTCGTGGACAATCTGATCGTCGGGCAGCATGAAATACTCCCTTGCCGCCGCGACGACCATTGAATCCACCTCCACACTTTCTACCACCAAATCCGGAAAGTCTTTCCGCAGGCACCGCTCAATGGCGCCGCCGCCCAGGCCCAGGTTCAGCAAACGCGTCCGACCTTGAGTAAAAGCCAACCCCATCAGCATCAGAACACTTGACGGGCTCAGCGCACGCGAAGGCGCTCGGACATCTACCAGCGACTGAATCGATGCATCCGCCAACTGCAACCACCGATATTGGCCATGCTGGCTAACTCGCAGCTTCCCGTTTGGGCCATCCAACTCCTGCAGGGTGACGCAGTCGTCAGGCGGTAGTCTCTGAATTGTGCCGATTAGTGACTTGGTCATGATAGTGAAATCCCCTGGTTCTTATTCACCGACGCCGTCAATCGATCGGTTCCGTCTTCGAGATGATCCAGTGCATCGTAAGAGTTGCTGTCACGTTTGGAACCTGGCAAGTTTCGCCCGGACCGCCGGAATGGTGCACTACGGGGTGCTTGATGACAAAAACTTTGCACAACTTCGACTCAAAACGAGTTATTCCGGGCTATCCTAAGCGTGGGGCGGATTACGTAAACAAGGCACTATGGTGCATGTCGCTGCCACTTCGGTTACGGCGG
>DDIP01000462.1:0-6275 GCA_002338605.1 Proteobacteria bacterium UBA1847
ACATCGGCAGCCAGGGGATCGTCCAGGGTACTTACGAGACGTTCGTCGAGATGGGGCGGCAGCACTACGACGGGAATCTCGCGGGCCGCTGGATTCTGACCGCCGGGCTCGGCGGTATGGGTGGCGCACAACCCCTTGCCGCGACGATGGCCGGTGCATCCATGCTGGCGATTGAGTGCCAGCGGGACCGGATCGATATGCGGCTCGAAACTGGCTACCTGGATACGCACGCCGAAACGCTGACGGATGCGATGGCCATCATCGACGACGCGGTCGCCAACAAAAAGGCGATCTCCGTCGGGCTGCTGGGCAACGCCGCCGACATTCTGCCGGAAATGCTGAAGCGGGGTATACGTCCGGATGCCGTGACCGACCAGACCTCAGCACACGACTTGGCGAACGGATACCTGCCGAGCGGCTGGAGCGTCGAGGAATGGCGTGAGAAGCGAGTGAGCGACCCGGAGGCGGTCGCGGCAGCCGCGGTCAAGTCCATGGCGATGCATGTAAAGGCCATGCTCGAGTTCCAGAAGCAGGGCATTCCAACTTTCGACTACGGCAACAATATTCGCCAGGTCGCATTCGACGAGGGCGTCAGCAATGCGTTCGATTTTCCCGGCTTTGTTCCAGCCTATGTACGCCCGCTGTTTTGCCGTGGTGTCGGTCCGTTTCGCTGGGTGGCATTGTCGGGTGATCCTGAAGACATTTACAAAACCGATGCCAAGGTCAAGGAGCTGATTCCCGACGACGAGCACCTGCACAACTGGCTCGACGCGGCACGCGACAGAATTCAGTTTCAGGGTTTGCCGGCACGCATCTGCTGGGTTGGGCTCGGGCAGCGGCACCGACTCGGCATGGCGTTCAACGAAATGGTCAAAAGCGGGGAGCTCCGCGCGCCGGTTGTCATCGGCCGGGATCACCTTGACAGCGGTTCTGTCGCAAGTCCGAATCGCGAAACTGAAAGCATGCGTGACGGCAGCGATGCCGTTTCCGACTGGCCGCTGTTGAACGCGTTGCTGAGTACTGCCGGGGGTGCAACCTGGGTTTCGCTGCACCATGGCGGCGGAGTCGGCATGGGCTATTCTCAGCACGCGGGACTGGTCATTGTCTGCGACGGTAGCGATGATGCCGGGCGGCGCATCGAGCGGGTGTTGTGGAATGACCCGGCGAGCGGTGTCATGCGGCACGCCGATGCGGGGTACGAGATTGCAATCGACTGTGCGAGAGAGCACGGCCTGAATTTGCCAATGATCGGCGATGGAGGTTCAAAATGAAGCTCGTTATTGACAATCAACTGGTGACGCTCGATACCTTGCGCGACGCGTGGCGGGAGCCTGTGCAGGTTTCAATTGGTGCCGGGGCGCAGGTACGAATTGCCGAATCGAACGAACTAGTGCAGGACGTCGTCGCCGGTGGTGAGCGCATCTACGGCTTGAATACTGGATTCGGACAACTCGCCCAGGTACGTATCGATACCGATCAACTCGCGAAACTGCAGGAAAACCTGGTTCGCTCACACGCGGTCGGCGTCGGCGAAAACCTGGGTGACGACATTGTGCGTCTTGTCATGCTGATGAAGGTCATTGCCCTGGCGGAAGGTTTTTCCGGTGTGCGGCTGGAGCTTGTCGACGCACTGTGCAACCTGATCAACAACGAGATTTATCCCTGCATTCCTTCGCAGGGCTCTGTCGGTGCGTCCGGCGACCTGGCTCCGCTCGCGCATATGGCCGGCGCATTGCTTGGTCTTGGCGAGGTAAGCGTCAAGGGCACGATCGTGCCGGCGAGCGAGGCACTGGCAGAAGCGGGCCTCATGCCCGTCACGCTCGGGCCCAAAGAAGGTCTCGCACTGCTCAACGGCACACAGGTCTCCACGGCGCTGGCGCTGGCCGCGGTTTTCCGAGCCGAGAACATGATGGCAGCGGGCCTGATGGCCGGCGCGATGTCGTCCGATGCCATCCAGGGGAGCGACACGCCATTCGACAGGCGAATCCAGAACGTTCGCGGGCATGGCGGGCAGACTGCCGTCGCAGGGGTATTGCGGGAACTGATGAAGGGCAGCGATATTCGCGCCTCTCACATTGAATGCGAGCGCGTGCAGGACCCGTACTCGATTCGTTGTCAGCCCCAGGTCATGGGTGCCTGTCTCGATGTCATTCGGCACGTCTGCTCGGTACTGGAAACAGAAGCCAATGCCGTTACGGATAATCCACTGGTTTTCACAGATTCGAAGTCTGTGTTGTCCGGCGGCAATTTTCACGCTGAGCCGGTCGCTCTCGCGGCCGATTATCTTGCATTGGCCATTGCCGAAATCGGTGCGCTGTCGGAGCGACGTATCGCGTTGCTTATCGATTCGCACATGAGCGGTTTGCCGGCATTCCTTGTCAAGGATGGTGGTTTGAATAGTGGCTTCATGATGGCGCAGGTCACGGCGGCTGCGCTCGCATCGGAAAACAAATCGCTGGCGCATCCCGCAAGTGTGGATAGCCTGCCGACATCGGCGAACCAGGAAGATCACGTGAGCATGGCGACCTTCGCCGCGAGGCGACTGCATACCATGCTCGACAATGTTTCGAATATCATCGCGATTGAGCTGCTTGCTGCGGCGCAGGGAATCGACTTTCATCACCCGAAAAAAAGTTCCGCGATCATCGAGAATACGATTGCAGGTTTGCGGAACATTTCGCCGCGCTACGACGAAGATCGATCGCTCTCAATCGACATTCAACGAGTGGCAAGCCGTATCGACCACGGTGAGTTTATCGACTGCGCGGCATCGATCCTGCCAAGCATGCGCACATGACAGACGTGTTTCGTTTCCAGTCAGGTGACCAGCCATTGCTGATCAGTGTGCCGCACGATGGCCGTGAAGTTCCGGAGGATATTCGCGCGCGCATGAGCGAGGCCGGCCTCGCAGTGCCCGATACCGACTGGTATGTGGCTGAGCTGTATGAGTTTGCGGCGGAGCTCGGGGCGACAATGCTGATTGCCAACTATTCCCGGTATGTTGTCGATCTGAATCGTTCGGCGGATGACGAGATTCTGTATCCCGGGCAGGCTGTCACCGGCCTGTGCCCGGAGCAAACATTCGCCGGTGAAGATATTTACACGTCCGGTGGCGTTGACGCCGAGGAGAAAGCGGCCCGCGTAGAGGCCTACTGGCGTCCATACCACGCGCGCATTCGCAAGACGCTTGACGCCATGCGCGAACAGTACGGTTATGCACTGCTCTGGGATGCACATTCGATCCCCAGTTGCGTCCCCCGACTGTTTGACGGCGAGTTACCGGCATTGAATCTCGGCAGCTACGACTCCCGGAGTTGCAGAAAATCCATTGAATCGGCCGTTGCCAGGGTGGCGGACGCAAGCCCTTACAGCAATGTTGTCAACGGTCGCTTTAAGGGCGGTTACATTACACGTCACTACGGCGATCCCGAGGGTGATATCCACGCATTGCAACTCGAGATCGCACAACGTGCCTACATGAACGAAGAACACGGCAACTTCGATGAGGCAAAGGCCGAACGTTTGCGTGCTACGCTTTCGCAAATGTTGCGGAACTTTATCGCGGCTGCGAGAAAATAAGCGGAGGACCATGAGCAAGACCAAAGGCCTGCACGAGCTCTACACGGAGAATCCCGAAGCTGCAGACGAGATCGTCTGGGGCCGCAACGTCGACAAGCTATCGCGTCGCGGCTTTGTCAGGGGTTCCGGACTCGCTGCGATGGCCGCTGTCCTGGGTGCGAGTATTCCGTTTGCGCGCTTCATGCCGGGCGGGCTCATTCCGGCCGCGCTGGCCCAGACGGACGAATCATTCGCCATACCCGGGAAATCCGGCCTGATCGTTCTGAACGACCGCCCGATGAATGCGGAGACGCCGGCACATCTGCTGGACGATCCGGTAACGCCGGCGTCGCGTCTTTTCGTGCGCAATAACGGTGTGCCGCCATCGACCTTTGACGTCGACCCGTTTGAGTGGCGCATTCAGATTGAAGGCGAGGCCTGCAAGCAGCCCAAGGTGATGACGCTCGGTGAGATTCAACAACGCTTCAAGCATCGCACCTTGCAGCTGCAGATCGAATGCGGGGGCAACGGTCGCTCCGAGTTTTATCCCGCAGCCAAAGGAAACCAGTGGACAACTGGTGCCATCGGCTGTCCCAACTGGACCGGTGTACGTCTGCGCGACGTTCTCAAGGACTGCGGCATTGGCGACAACGCAGTGTACGTGGCCTACGAAGCGGCTGATACGCACCTGTCCGGCGACCCGACCAAGCAGCCAATTTCGCGTGGTGTGCCGCTGCACAAAGCGCTCGAAGACGAGTCTATGATTGTCTGGGCGATGAACGGCGAGCTGCTGCCCGAGTTGCACGGCTTTCCTGTTCGCCTGCTGTGCGCCGGCTGGCCCGCATCGGTGAGCGGCAAATGGCTGACGCGGCTGTTGATCCGGGACCGCGTACATGACGGCGAGAAAATGACCGGTCAATCCTACCGCGTGCCGTGCAAGCCCGTTGCACCGGGCAGCGAGGTGTCTGATCAGGACATGTGCATTATCGAGTCAATGCCTGTGAAGTCGCTGACTACCTATCCGAAATCCGGTGTTGAAATCACGCACGGCACACAACTCGGAGTTCGCGGTCACGCCTGGGCCGGAGATGCCGTGGTCAAAGCGCTGCACACGTCGATCGACTTTGGTGCCACATGGCAGAAGGCGACGCTTCGCAAACCGGCGAATCGGCTTGCATGGCAGCACTGGTCGACGAACCTGGCGTTTCCCGAAACGGGCTACTACGAAATCTGGGCACGGGCGACCGATGACGATGGCCGCTCACAACCGATGGTGCTGCCGGGCTGGAATCCGCGCGGGTATCTCAACAATGCCTGTCATCGAATTGCCGTCATGGTTACGGCGTGAGAGTGGCCGTTGTTTTAAGCCTGTTGGCGTCGATACCCGCACTGGCTGTTGAAATCGATGCGTCGAGCGGTCTTGCCAAAAACCCGGGCTGGGAGCAGGTGCGCGCTCATTGTGGCGGCTGTCATTCGTATGCGCTGGTGATCAGCCAGCGTGCAGATCGCCAGACCTGGCTCGATATGATTCGCTGGATGCAGGCGACACAGAACCTGTGGCAATTTGACGCAGCAACCGAAGCAAAGATCCTCGACTACCTGGCGACAAGCTACCCTCCCCAGCCGAACCGGCGGCGCGCGCCGATTCCACCCGGCCTGATGCCGGGAACGGCAGAACCGCTTCAGTAGGCGTTCAGGGAGGGCAGGCTAATCTCTCAAGCCATTTGGGCTATCATTGCGTCAATCGACGTTGCCCTGAAATACAGGAAAGAGACTATGACTATCACTTGCAGACTGAAAAGCACTATTCGTTCGGGCAGCGCACTACTGGCCTTGCTGGTCGCCAGCACAGCCCTTGCCGCATCGGGTGCCGAAATTGACCGCGATGCCGACAAGGCACTGGAGGTCTTTCGCGATGACATCGCTGGCGCGGACGTATTTCTCAGCCAGGCGGCCGGTTATCTCATTTTCCCCCGAGTGATCAAGGTCGGTGTCGGTGTTGGCGCCGAGACGGGCGAGGGAGTGCTTCGCGTTGGCGGACAGACCGCAGGCTACTATCGGACGACATCGGGGTCGATCGGTCTGCAGCTTGGTGCGCAGGCGAAGTCCATTGTCATTGCCTTCCTGACCAGGGATTCACTCGACAAGTTTCGGAACTCCAATGGATGGAAAATCGGCGTCGACGGCTCGGTTGCTCTGATTGACCTCGGCGCGGGCAAGACTATCGACAGTCAGAACATCAAGGATCCGGTTGTCGGTTTCATCTATGGCTCCAAGGGGCTGATGTACAACCTGACACTGGAAGGATCCAAGATCAGTAAGCTCGACAAATCCTGAACAAGCAACGCCTCTCGGATCGACTCAGCAGGGAAGCCCGGGCGCTTCCACAGCGGTCTCATGGCTGGTTCCGGACCTGGTTTCGCAAGGTCTGGGATGTCCGCGGTGGCGGTCTTTACGCCTGTGGCTTTGCGCTGACCTTCCTTATCCTGGAGGCCGGGTCGATTGGAGAGGATATCGGGAATATTGGCCAGGTATTTGATGGCCAGCTGATTTCCTTCGCCGTGAATATTCTTGTCGATTCCTTCAAGAATACGGGCATGGCGTTTGCCTGGCCGGTGTACGTTGTACAAATCTCTCCGCCGATCGGCGCGATCGGCCTCGGTCTTGCGTTCTGGCTGTTTCCGATATTTTTAAAGAAGCCGATCGAGTACTGGCTG
>DDIP01000462.1:6366-7585 GCA_002338605.1 Proteobacteria bacterium UBA1847
GGAAAAAGCCGATCGAGTACTGGCTGTTTGACGGCGAGCCGCCGGTCAAGACGACAGACGAGGCGGATGGGAAATAGTCGCACGCCTGTCGACCTATTGCACCCGAGCACCATCAATCTCGATCATCAGCTCGCGCCGGCAAATATCGCCCTGAAGAAACATGACTTGTGCCTTTCCCGTTTGTAATCGGGTCTGAATTTTTTCGACTACAAGTTCTTTGTCGGCTGCGTTCTTGAGATAGACACGGAACACACCGCCACCATCCAAAATTGACAGCGACTCGCTCAGCGCCGAAATATTCCGCAGCGTTTCGTCAAGCTGCAATTGCGTGTTGTGCGCATGCAATGACTCGTGACCGACAATGGCAGCGGTACCGGACAGCAACTGCAGCGTATGGTTGCTGCTGACGACCGTTGCTCCCCTGGCAAACTTCGGACTGCTCGGGCCATAGACGCGAGGATACTGAAACGCGCTGATTTGCCGCGGGTTTTCGACGAAGGCCGGTGCGTGGCGAGATGTCAAGGTAATGGTTAGCAGGCCACTCCCGTTCGGTGTGCCAATGCCGGTCGCCGCCGGCGCCGCAGTGTTCGGAATGTCAAACTCGGCGAAGGCCATCGCCCTGCCAGTCGAGAATTTCCGGTAACGCTCGTTGTCGCCATCGCCTTCGTTTATTGCACCGATGTAGTTCCATATTTTGACTACGTGCCGGTGCCTGGTCGATCGCAATGCATCGAACAGGTCCAGGTATGCAGCTCGTGTTCGCGTGACCAGCTCGTCTTGCGCAGATTCTGAGGTGTCCTGGATCATTACCGCATAGTCCGCGCATTCAGCAATGCGTATTTCGCCATGACATTTGTGTGCTACCGGTTCAGCAACCCACCAGCACTCGTACATTGCCTTTCCTGATAGCGTTGCGAGGCGCGTATCGACAACGGCAGGATTGAAATCCGGGTCCAGAGTTTTGCCAAAGCGGAATGCTACGAGTAGATGGTAATTCGAATCAGGTGGCCTGATCTCGTCGCTTAGCACCACCCGCAGGCGGTGATTTTTCAATGTCACTTGGTATTCCCTTCAATTCTTGGCCGCCGCAGGCCGGCAGGATAGTCTTATTCTTGCTTAGCGACGTGGCAAGGATCAGCTCGACTCTGCAATCTGCCCCTGGATCTCGGCGCGCTCTGCAAATTTCTTTTGCCAGCTGGAGCGGTGCGTTGCCGGCGCG
>DDIP01000149.1:0-527 GCA_002338605.1 Proteobacteria bacterium UBA1847
GCTGATACTCGATTTCGGCAGCCAATACACCCAACTGATTGCCCGGCGCGTTCGTGAGTGGGGGGTGTACTGCGAAATTCATCCCTGGGACATGTCCGACGAGGATATCGCCGCCTTCACGCCGAAGGGCGTGATTCTGTCCGGCAGCCCGGAATCAGTGCACTTTGAAGATGGACCGCGCGTATCACGCACCGTGTTTGAACTGGGTGTGCCGGTGCTGGGAATTTGCTACGGCATGCAGACGATGGCGGCGGAACTCGGTGGCAAAGTGGAATCGTCATCGCATCGCGAGTTCGGCTACGCCGAAATAAGACCGCAGGGGTCGGCATTGTTCGGCGACTTGAGCGACTCGGAGTCCGAGCCGGTACTGAAAGTCTGGATGAGTCACGGCGATCGCGTCGCAGCGATACCGCCCGGATTCAAGGCGACAGCGAGCAGCCCCAATTCACCCCTGGCGGCAATGGAAGATGCATCGCGACATTTTTACGGTGTGCAGTTTCATCCTGAAGTGACGCATACCCTGCAGG
>DDIP01000149.1:618-23694 GCA_002338605.1 Proteobacteria bacterium UBA1847
AAGTGACGCATACCCTGCAGGGCAAGGAGATCATTCGGCGATTTGTGCGCGATATCTGTGCCTGTCCGGGCGACTGGACTGCAGGCAACATCGTCGCCGATGCGATCGAATCGGTGCAAAAGCAGGTTGGAGACGGCAAGGTTCTGCTGGGCTTGTCGGGGGGTGTGGATTCATCCGTCGTCGCAGCCCTGCTGCACGAAGCGATCGGCGATCAACTGGTTTGCGTCTTCGTCGACCATGGCTTGTTGCGGCACCACGAAGGCGACCAGGTGATGGCACTGTTCGCCAAGAACCTCGGCGTCAATGTTATTCGAGTCAATGCAGCCGATCGATTCTTCAGGGCATTGAAGGGTGTCACAGACCCCGAGGAAAAAAGGAAAATCATTGGTGGCCAGTTCATTGAGGTTTTCGAAGAAGAGGCGACCAAGCTCAAGGACGTGCACTGGCTTGCGCAGGGCACAATTTACCCGGATGTCATCGAGTCGGCTGGCGCGAAAACGGGCAAAGCGCATGTCATCAAGTCGCACCACAACGTCGGTGGCCTGCCTGAACACATGCGTATGTCGCTGGTCGAACCGCTGCGTGAGTTGTTCAAGGACGAGGTACGGCGCATTGGCCTTGAGCTCGGGCTGCCAAAAAACATGGTCATGCGTCATCCATTTCCGGGACCTGGTCTTGGCGTGCGTGTACTGGGTGAGGTAAAGCCAGAATACGTTGCGATCCTGCAGTTGGCGGATGATATTTTCATCGACGAACTTCGCAAACAGGATCTCTACGACAAAACCAGCCAGGCCTTCGCCGTCTTCCTGCCGGTAAAATCCGTCGGCGTCATGGGCGATGGCCGCAAGTACGATTACGTCGTCGCGTTGCGCGCCGTTGAAACCATCGATTTCATGACGGCACGCTGGGCGCGATTGCCCTATGAGTTTCTCGAGCATGTTTCGCTGCGCATCATCAACGAAGTCGACGGTATCTCCCGTGTTACCTACGACATCAGCGGTAAGCCACCGGCAACTATTGAATGGGAGTAACGGATATCGCAGCTGAGTCGATCACGGTTCCGATTATCCCGAACCGCCCCCTGATGTCAGCCGATGAAGCAGAGTCATTCGGCCATGTGGCCCTGCGCCGAAACGCCGTCACAGGTCTGATCGACAATGCGGCGTTCGACCCGGACCTGATACATTACGATGCTGATTATCAGAATAATCAGGCAGTTTCGCCGTTATTTGCACAGCACATGCAACAGGTCCGGAACCTGTTGAAAGCGCGCTACCCTGCGGGTACCGCAGTGGTCGAAGTGGGTTGCGGTAAGGGCGAATTCGTCGAGCTACTGCAGTCGGACGGCTACTTTGAAGTTCGTGGTTACGACGGAGCCTATGAAGGCAGCAACCCTGGCATCGAAAAACGATTTCTGACGGCAGACGATAAATTGCATGCGGACCTTGTCGTGCTGCGCCATGTTCTTGAGCATATTCAGCGTCCTCATGAGTTCCTGAGTCTCCTGTCAGGGATTTTCGCGGACGCCGAGATTTACATTGAAGTGCCGGATTTTGCGTGGATCGAGAAAAATCAGGCGTTCTTCGATATCACGTATGAACACGTCAACTACTTCACACCACAGTCGCTGGCAAGGCTGTTCAAGTCGGTTGAGCAACACGGCCTGTTGTTTGGCGATCAATACCAGTTCGTTATCGGCAGCTTCGGTGAGGCGGATTTTCCGGTCTATGGTCGTGCCCACGAGGTTCCGGACAACTGGACGCCGGTGAGTTTTGACGAAACGTTTCCGGCGTTTACATCAGTTGTCGACGATATTTCCAACCAGAGCGATGGTAAGCCGATTTATGTCTGGGGTGCAGCAACCAAGGGCGTTATGTTTTGTCACCACATGAAGCGCATGCATCCGATAGCGTTTGAGCGCATTGAGGCGGCGATCGATATCAACCCGAAAAAAGCGGGACGATTCATGCCATCAGTACACTTGCCGATTCTGAGCGTCGATGATTTTTGTAACAGGGCATGCCATGACGCGCTGGTGATCATCATGAACCCGAACTATCGGGATGAAATTGTCGCGGAGTTGAACGACAGGGGCTTCAGTGACATTCGATACATCAGCGTTTGATGACCCGAGACTTCCATGACTGATCGGCATTGGCCACAGGATGACATCGACTGCATGTCCGCAGCGCTCGCCGAAGCCAAAGTCGCCATGGATAACGGTGAGGTTCCGGTTGGGGCCGTGCTCGTCGAGAATGGCACCATAGTATCCCGCGCACACAACTGCTCAATAATGAACAAGGATCCCAGCGGCCACGCCGAAATCGCGGCGCTTCGAACGGCTGCGCAGTCACGGGACAATCACCGTCTGCCCGGCTCGACACTTTACGTGACGCTGGAACCTTGCATCATGTGCGCTGGCGCATTGTCCCAGGCGCGCGTAGGGCGGGTGGTTTTTGGCGCGTACGACAAGAAGGCCGGGGCGCTTGGCAGTGTCGAAGACCTTTCGACGTCGCGTGCTTTGAATCATCACTATGAAGTTAATGGCGGCCTGCGGGCTGATGAATCAATGGCACTGTTGCGAGCGTTTTTCCAGTCCAGGCGCTAGGTATCTGTGCTCGCAACCTCGGTATCGATATCGATGTCGTCGGCGAACGGGTCTTCGTTCGCCGTCAGCCATTTCAGAATATTGTAATAGGCACGAATATTGTTGACGTACAACACCGGTTCCCAGCCGCGTGCGTAACCGAATGGCACGCGTGAATACCACTTGCGTTGTGACAGCAAGGGCAGGGCTTCGCTGATATCGATCCACTTGTCGGGATCGCCGCCTTGCCACTGCACGATCCTGCGTGCGTCCTTGATATGATTAAATCCCACGTTGTAGGCCGCCAGGGCCATCCAGGTTCGGTCCGGCTCGGCCACGGTATCCGCCACGCGCTCAGTTTGCCGGGCAAAATACTCGGCGCCGCCGGTGATACTGGTCAGCGGGTCACGGCGATCGTCAAGGCCCAGGTAATCGGCCGTATCGCGAGTGAGCATCATGATGCCGCGGACCCCGGTCGGTGACACGGCCTGTGAGCGCCAGTGCGATTCCTGGTAGCCAATCGCGGCGAGGAGACGCCAGTCGACTCCCCATTCCGCGCCGGCTTGCTCGAACATTTCGCGGTAACGGGGCAGGCGGCTCTTGTAGTGGCGAATAAAATTGCGCGTGCCGACGTAGTCGAATTTTTTGGTGTAGCCGTAATAACGATCGTGAACCTGCGCCAGCAGCCCGACCCGGCCGGCCCGAATCAGGAACTCGTCGGCTCGCGCGAGCAGAGAATCGGCGCTGCCTTTCGGAAACCCCCAGGCAATGGGATCGCTGAGGTCGAGATCCAGCGCGATGCGCAAGTCGGGGTAGAAATGGCGTTGGATATCGAAGTCCGGGGTGTCGGTGACGGTCAGCTCGACCTCACCCTGCGCCACCTTGGCGAGAAGTTCCGCGACTTCGATGTCCGCATTCTCGGTCCAGGTCAGTTCCGGGTAACTTTCCTTTAACGATTCGAGCAATTCGACGTGGCTGCTGCCAGCCATGACTTCGATCGATCGCCCGACAATTTCCTCTAGCGATCTGGGCTTGCCGGTTCCCAGCTTGTAGATCAGGTGGACGTCGACAGATTCGTAGGGATGCCCGAAATTCAGATACTTCTGCCGTGAATCGGTAATCGACAGGCCGGCGGCGGCCATGTGCGCCTCGCCGGACAAAATCTTGGGCAGGATTTCGGACACACTGGCAACCGGCTCAATGACCAGCGCCACACCGAGGTCGTCGGCAAAGGCTTGCACCAGGTCGAACTCCGGCCCGGACGGGCCATTGGGGCCGATCCGGTAGGCGGTCGGGCTGTCACGTGTAACCACGCGAAGCTCACCCGTTTCAAGCACCTGGTCCAGGATCGGAGGCGGGCTTGAACAGGTGCCGACAAGGGCAGCAAATGTGACGATGGATATCAGGCGCAAACGCGGGTCTCCGTTCCGTCGGGCAATTATGACACCCGAAAGCGCCTTTGGGGCCCTTGACAAGGCACACTTTGCTTCCCACTATCCGAACCCCAAGACCCCGGAGAGGTGCCAGAGTGGTCGAATGGGCCTGATTCGAAATCAGGTGTACGGTCTCCCGTACCGTGGGTTCGAATCCCACCCTCTCCGCCAAAATGCGAAACGCCCCTTCCGGGGCGTTTTGCATTTTTGCCGAGTGAGGTATGGGCTTTCGACCCCTGTTCGAGCCGGGCAGCGGCAATGCCGCATCCGGCGGCGCGAAGCGCCCATCCCACCCTCTCCGCCAAAATGCGAAACGCCCCTTCCGGGGCGTTTTGCATTTTTGCCGAGTGAGGCATGGGCTTTCGCTCCCTGTTCGAGCCGGGCAGCGGCAAAACTGCCTCCGACGGCGCGCAGCGCCCATCCCACCCTGAAAACCCTAAAATCACAGTGTTCAAATCCTCTTGTTTTCGCCAATAGAAAGCCTATATTCGCGGCCATAAAACCGAGCGATTCGCTCGAATCGAGGAGTGAGTCAAATGAACTGCCTGAAGCCCTTATTGGGGAGTTCGATCGTCCTGTTGCTTGCCGGCTGTTCGTCGCTTTGGAACATGGGCGGGGAAACCCGCAGCGGCGTTTCCAGCAGCCTGGTCGACTATCTTTACCCGGCAGGCGAAGTACCGCCGGATGTGCAGGACTCGATCCCGTACCTTGAGCTTCCGTTGCGCGTCGGAATCGCGTTTGTCCCCGGCCAGGGTGGCCGCAGTGCGATTTCGGAAACCACCAAGATCGAACTCCTGGAGAGGGTCAAGGCTGAGTTCGTGGATCGAAACTTCATCGAACACATCGAGGTCATTCCTGAAACGTATCTGCGCTCCAGCAAAGGCGTCAATGGCATGCAGCAGGTTGCCCGCCTGTACGGCGTCGACGTGATGGCGCTGGTGTCCTATGACCAGGTTGCGGTCAGCGAAGACAATCCGACGTCGTTTCTTTACTGGACGATCGTCGGTTCGTACGTGATCAAGGCAACCTCAAACGAAGTGCAAACCTTCGTCGATACCGCCGTGTTTGACGTCAAAACGGCGCGACTGCTGTTTCGCGCGCCGGGACTGGACAAGATGTCCGATCGGTCGACGCTGGTCGAAAGCGGCGAAGTCATTCGCAAGACCCGGGATGCGAGTTTCGCGGCGGCAATGGATTCCATGACCCAGAATCTGTCGGTCGAACTCGATCGCTTCCGTGACCGGGTTAAAGAGAACCCGGGCGTTGCAGATGTGCATTGGAAAGAGGGCTCTGGTGGTGGCACATTCGAATGGTTCTTGCTGGCGAGCTTGCTGGTAGTCGCCGGAGTGCGCGTTCGTTAGACTGACGGACATGCGCGATGCCCATGTCCACTGAAAAATTCCACTTTCCGACGATCACCGCAATCGTCATCGCCAACATGGTAGGCACCGGCGTGTTCACGAGCCTGGGGTTTCAGCTTATCGATATTGAATCGGGCTTCGTCATCCTGTCGCTGTGGGCAATTGGCGGTTTGATTGCTGTTTGCGGTGCAATGACCTACGCAGAACTGGGTGCCGCCTTCCCGCGATCCGGGGGTGAGTACAACCTGCTCTCGGAGATTTACCATCCGGCCATCGGATTTGTTGCCGGCTTTACATCGGTCACCATCGGCTTTGCCGGACCGTCTGCGCTGGCGGCGATAACGTTCGCCGCGTACGCAACCTCGATTCTCGAAGTTGAGCCGTCAGTCTGGATGGAACGAGTGCTGGCTATCGCATTGGTCGCAGTCCTGACGATCGTGCACGCTGGAAAACGGCGGAATAGCGGTGGTGTCCAGGTAGTATTCACGGCATTGAAGGTCGCTGTCATTGCCGGCTTTTGCCTGCTGGTCGTGCTGTTGCTCGACAGGCCTCAGCCGGTTTCGTTTTTGCCATCGCCGGGGGACGGCAAGCTCTTTACCAGCAGCGCGTTTGCCATCTCGCTGATCTATGTCAGTTATGCCTATACGGGCTGGAACGCGGCGACTTACCTCAGCAGCGAGTTGGAGGACCCGCAACGTTCGTTGCCCGGAATTCTCCTGACGGGGACGCTGGTTGTCACGCTGTTGTACGTTGCGCTGAACTTCGTATTTCTTTACGCCGCACCGATGGCAGAACTGCGCGGTCAAGTCGAGGTTGGTTTGATTGCAGCGAAAGCGGCATTCGGCGAGATCGGCGGGCGCGTGGCGGGACTCGTCCTCGCGATGCTGCTGATCTCAACGGTCAGTGCCATGCTGATGGCCGGCCCGCGAGTACTGCAGGTCATGGGGCAGGACTTTCATTTGTTGCGTATGTCGGCCCGTATCAACAAAGACGGCATCCCGAGCACTGCAATCTACATCCAGTCTGCACTGGCTATTGTCTTCATCCTGACCTCGAGTTTCGAATCCGTGCTCCTGTTCGCCGGGTTCACGCTGGCATTGAACAGCTTCGTCACGGTGTTCGCCGTATTCGTGTTGCGCTGGCGGCAACCCGGCCTGTACCGCCCGTATCGAACGTTCCTCTACCCTCTGCCGCCGCTTATTTACCTGGCGGTGATGGGCTGGACACTCTGGTACGTGCTGATGAGTCGTCCGATAGAAGGACTGTTCGGAGTGGGCATCATTGTCTCCGGTCTGCTGGTTTACGCAGTGCTTCGCTGGCAGGCGAGGGCGACCACTGCCTAGTGCAGGGCAACAGGCGACCACCAGGCTGTTTCAGTCCAGTGTCTTGGCATAAATAATTTTTGCATCGCCGGGTGCATAGAAGTCCGTGAGGCTGGCTTCGAGGTGATAGCCCATGCGCTCGTAAAACGCACGCGTCGGTGCATATTCCGGTCGTCCGGCGGTATCAACAAACAGGCGGACCGCGCCCATCTGCCGTGCGAGTCGTTCGGTTTCAGCGACCAAGCTCGCACCAACCCCCTGGCGTTGCATTGTCGGCGAAACCGCGATCCAGTACAGGTCAAAGCTGGATTGCGTTGCAGGTATCGGTCCAAAACAGGTGTAACCCAGCAATTGATCGTTGTTCTCCGGATCGTCGGCAAACAGGAATTCGTAGCCGCTTTCCACGCCGCGAGTGAGTCGTTCCTCGACGAGTTCGACTGCAATGCCTTGTTCGGCCGGAGAAAAAAAACCGGTGTCTTCAACGAGCCTGCCAACGGCCTCCGCGTCGGAGGCGCGCGTTTCAGTACGCCACTGCATCAGCGTTTCCGGCTCGTCGCCGATCGCAGTGCGAGGCCGTTCCAAAGCCCGGAAAAAAAGTGCCGCGCATTGATGCCCAGTGTCTGCGTTTTGTAACCGCCTTCCTGGACAACCAGCGTGGGCAGCTGCAGTTCACCGATCATGCGACCGTTTTCGCGGAAGTCCTTTGTAACCAGCGAAAACGAGCCGGTCGGATCACCTTTGGCCGTGTCCAGGCCAAGCGACAGGACCAGGAACTGGGGATCGAACTTGCGAATCTTATCCAGGGCACCGGACAGTACCTTGCGATATTGCTCACCGTTGAGATTTTCAGCGAGAGGCAGATTCAGGTTGTAACCCTTGCCTTCGTCTTCCCCTTTTTCATCTTCAAAACCGGAAAAATATGGATAGCTGTAGCGCGGGTGTCCGTGCAGGGAGATTGTGAAGACATCCTTGCGCTTGTAAAAAATGTCCTGCGAACCGTTCCCGTGGTGATAGTCGATATCAAGCAACACGACCCTGCCATGGTCACTCAAGTGATTTGCCGCGATGGCCGCAGAATTGAAATAACAAAAGCCGCCGAACGCCATGGATTCGGCATGATGACCGGGCGGGCGCACCAGCGCATAAACAGCCGGACTGCCGTCAAGCAGGCAGTCTGCGCCGGTCATCGCGCAGTCCACCGAGCGTCGTGCAGCCTTGTAGGCGTTGGCATTTAGCGGAGTAAAGGTGTCGATACAGTAGTAGCCGGCGCGAAGCGGAACCTCGCGAGGGGGCCGGGCCCGGTTGCGTATCGGGAAAACATAGGGGTACACCGATTTGCCCGCAGGGACATTGGCGCAGGCCTTGCGCAGAAAACGCACAAACTCGGGCTTGTGCACTCTCTCGATAACGCTGACGCCGTAGCGGCGCGCTGCGACTGTCTCGAAGATCTTGGTCTTGGCAAGCTCGGCGGTAATCACCGGAATGCGCACCGGGGCCTCGACATACCCCCGGTCGTTGACGTGATGTATCGAATGCTGATCGTTGACAATCAGCGCGATGCGATGGGGTTTTGGTTTTTCGTCCGGCAGTTTCTCGTCTGCGCGCGAGTAGCGCGGTTCGCGCAGCACGACCGGGTCATCCTTGATTGAGCGCACGACCATGTCGACATACTCCGGCGAGCAGGAGCCGCTGTATTTGCGTTCAAGAATGGCACGAACGATCTTGCGCATCGCGTCGCGGCGAAGTGGTCGATCTGTCTGGCCGAGACTGTCATAGACAAGAAAAGGCGGGTCAGTGGCGTCTTCGGTTAAAGCTGTCTCATAGGCTGTATTGGCCAGCGGGCGAGCCCCGAACCGCTCGTAGAACCTGAGGCGTGCGGCATTTTGCTTGCGAATCGTGGGATCGGGCGACAACTCCCTGGTGTCCGGCAGGCATTCCATAAAGATACCGATCACGTCCAGCTGATAGGCTTCTTCCCGCGCACGAGCATACAACGCGCCCCCGATTCCGCCGCCGGTTTCGCCACGGCCCGCGCAAATATAGTCGAGGTAGCAAAATTTAAGGTCGGGCGCGTGCAAAAGCATGGCGAAGCCGCGAACTACGGCGTGAGCATCTTCGGCGACCAGGAGTATCGAACGAAATCGATACTTCAAAGGATTGGCAAGTTGTGCGGGCAGTTTGGCAATGTCTTTTTCACTCAGTCCATCAAACTGAATACGCAGCATTGCCTGCACCTGGCTCAGGAGTTGGCGGTTGGTTGGCGTCGTAACATCAAATATCTTGTGGATTCGAAACACGTCTTAATTCACCGCGGCGCTTACGATGTGTTCGATCGCAGTCTGCATGGTAATTGACGCCTTATTGCAGGCAGCGGCGAAGCCGGCTTCGGGCGAGAGACAGGGGTTCGCATTCACTTCGAGTACCCAGGGCACACCGTTGGAATCCAACCGAATATCGACCCGAGCATAGCCGCGCATATTGAACGAATCCCAACACTTTTGAACGACATCGACGATTACGGCGTACTCGGCACGCGGCAGTTCGGCGAAGGAGCGCGCTGTCGCCGAATACTCAGGTGCAGCGTCATCCCATTTGGCAGCGTAACCGACGATTTTCGGTTTGTCGCTCGGATAGTCGACGAAAGTCATTTCGGCAATCGGCAGGATTCTCGGTTTGCGGTCGATTTCCAAAACCGAGACATTGAATTCGCGCCCGTCGATAAATTGTTCGGCAAACCAGTTGCCACCGAATTGCGCGCGGCAATGATCGACACGTGCCCGCGCGGCAGACAGGCTGTTAACGACGCAACCGTCATCCAGTCCCAGTGACGCATGCTCCCAGACCGACTTGACGATCCAGGTTGCCTCCATCGCCGGTTTCGGTTCACCGGGTTGAAAGGCAACAGGCGTCGGAATGCCGTTCAGGCGCATTATGTGTTTGGCCAGCAATTTGTGCGAGGACAGGAAGGTCGCGTCGCTGTCAGACCCGGTGAACCGAATGCCAGCCGAACGAAGAACCGCAGGCACAATGTGTACAAGCGAACCGTCACCGTGCAGCGATTCAACCAGGTTGAACACGCAGACCGGATTGCTGACCCGAATTGCCGCGATGGTCGTCGCCAGGTCGAGGCCGGTTGCCATGCGGCTTGCCGACCAGCCAAGCTCGTGCATCACGTCAGTGACGTACTTCGCCTGCTCCAGCGTGTCGATTTCATCGGCACGCGGGTTGTCGCCAATCGATTCGTGCAAGACCAGCGCCGATTGTTGGAATCTGGACATCAGGCCGCTACGGATTCAGCTTTGGCCACTTGCCCGATTCGCTGCATCGCGGAAGACATGATCCTGCCGATCAGCACATGGTAGGAAACCCCTTTCTTGGCAGCCATGATTGGCAGATCAGAATGCTCTGGATGTATGCCAGCCAGGGGATTCACCTCGATAAATTGCGGTTGGCCCGATTCGTCGAGACGAATATCGATACGACCCGCATCACGACAGCCAAGTGCTTGCCAGCTTTGCACTGCCAGTGATTCGACTTGCTGCCGAAGCTGGCCGGCGCCAAGCAACTGGTACTGAACCAGTTCCTCGCACTCTTCCTTGTTGCGGTAGGAATAGACCTCAGCATCCGCGTTCTCAAGCAGGACGATTTCCATGGTTGCCAGTGCGCGCGCTTTGCGTCCGGTACCAATGATACCGACCGTAAACTCACGCCCCGGGAGGAAGCGTTCAACCAGTACTGGCTGGCCTTTGTGTTCGCCGAGCAGTTTTCGGCAGATTTTTCGCAACTCAGCGAGGCTGTTGATCTTGGATTGTGCGCTAATACCCTTGCCCGTGCCTTCGGCGATCGGTTTGGCAAACAAGGGCAGCGGCAAAGTAATGTTCGCGATGTCACTGAGATCGTGAACGACCGCGTAGTCGGGCGTTGCAACTCCAGCGGCGCGAACAACGTCCTTGGTCATACCTTTGTGAAGCGTCAGCGCACACACCAGCGCGTCAGAGAACACATGCGGTATTTCGTATGCATCCAGCAGCGCGGGAACCTGTGCTTCACGTCCAATTCCGTGCAGACCCTCGCAGATATTAAACACGATGTCCCAGGTATCGCCCTTGACCAGGCGCGCCGCCAGTGCTTTGACATTGCCGATCCGGTCGACTTTGTAACCGAGCTTTGTCAGCGTCACATCGATGCTGTCGATGGTATCCGCACGGTCAAACTCTGCCGTATCGATTTCACTGTATCCTTCGGCCAGGTAGTCATCGCGCAGGTCGTAAGTCAGTCCGACCGAAATTTCTTCATTCTTCATGTTCAGGATTCCATTGTTCGTGGCAGGCGCTTCCCCGAATCCGGGTAGCGATAGGTGCCGCCGTCATAGCTTTGCAACAGCAGATCGTCGCCGTCGTAGCCGCTGACATAGTCTGGTGAAATCGGTATTTTCCCGCCGCCGTTTGGAGCGTCGACGACAAAGGTCGGTACCGCATAGCCAGTAGTGTGGCCACGGAGTCCGCGAATGAGTTCGACACCCTTCGAAACGGGCGTACGGAAATGCGCAGACCCGGAAATCGGGTCGCACTGGTAAAGGTAGTAGGGCTTGACGCGGTTTCTGAGCAGACCGTGCATCAGCGCCTTTAGCGTATCAATATCGTCGTTGACGTCCTTCAGCAGTACGGTCTGGCTTCCCAGCGGTATTCCTGCGTCGGCCAGTCGGCTGCAGGCCTCAGCGACCTCCGGTGTCAGCTCGTCCGGGTGCGTGAAATGCAGGCTCATCCACAATGGGTGACAACGCTTCAGGATACGCGTCAGCTCGGGCGTAATCCGCATTGGCTGAACGACCGGCTGCTTGCTGCCAATACGAATGAATTCGACATGCCGAATCTTCTTAAGCCGTTTCAGAATGTATTCCAGCCGGTCATCGTCTAGGCTCAGCGGATCGCCGCCTGAAATCAGCACGTCGCGAACGGCTTTGGTCCGCTCGATGTAGTCGAGCGCCTGCTCGATATCGCCTTTCTTGACACTGCGCTCGCCAGCGGCACCGACCATGCGCGCGCGGGTACAGTAGCGGCAATAGACAGAACAAAAATTGGTAACCAGCAACAGGACGCGGTCGGGGTAGCGGTGCACGAGGCCCGGCACCGGGCTGTGCGTGTCTTCACCCAGCGGATCTTCATTTTCACCCCGCGAAGTCACGTACTCGCCGAGTATCGGCACGATGGTACGACGCAAACCCTGAGACGCGTTCTTCGGATCAAGCAGGCTTGCGTAATACGGCGTAATGCCTACCGGCAACGCACCCGTATGGCGTTTGATCGCCTCGGACTCTTCGTCCGAAAGTTCGATCATCCTGGCAAGGTCGGCCAATGTGCGCACGCGGTTACGGTTCTGCCAGCGCCAGTCATTCCAGTTTTCGCGAGACGCGTCCGGGTAAAACTGTGCCAGAAACCCGGCGGAACGTTCGGAGAGGCGGAAATTCGCTGTCGTACGCCGCAGGATCGCGTCACCCGCCTGAAAGGCAGGGGAGACATGAGCGCCGTTTATCTTGTGCAAATTAGATCGGGTATGGTCCGATGGACCGGGAGGTTCTTCCGCGGCAACAGTGGCGGTTTTCATCAAACGTCCTACAGTGCAGTTGGGCGACCTGCGAGTGAAAACCGGCCCGGCCCTTCGGGTCGTGGCGGGACTGCCCGCCTCATGAGCGCGGTACTATAATCGCAGCCGGACGTTTGTCAATCGATCTTTTTGAGGATGTGATCCAGTCGAAAAACGACAGGGTTTGTCCGGTAACATGAGCCATCAGGAAACCGGGGGGACATGAATGAAACACAAGCTAGCCATCTTGGTTATTGCGGCCGTAATGGGCACCGGGTGCGGGAACGAGACAGCGTCCAGTGCGGTTCAGCTATCACCGGCCGAGCGGTTCGATGTGGCAACCCAGGAAATGACGGTCGCGTTTTTCTCCCACGTGCCCGAGGCGGCAACCCAGGTCGGTTTGACGGACGATATTGTGCCCGGTACCTCGCGGCGGATGATGGATCGATCCATCGACGGCGAAACGGCACGCACCGGGGCGCTGGAGCGTGCACTGCAAGACCTGAAAGCAATCGACGCCAATTCACTCGATCCGGACCGGCAACGAACGCACGCGATGTTGACAATGCTGTTCGATGGCATGCTGTCGCCGTCGCGCGTGGTTGACTATGGCACAACGGCAGGCGCGTGGACGTTGTGGTACATGCCGTTCGTCATTACACAAAATTCCGGACCAACGGTCGACATTCCGAACTTCCTGAACTCGCAGCAACCGGTCACCAATGCCGCCGATGCGGAGATCTATCTTGAGCGACTGGCAAGCGTTCGCGCTGCGCTGGATGGTTCGCTCGAAAGTTATCGTCACGGTGTACAACAGGGCGCAATTCCGCCGGACTTCATCGTTGAGAAATCGCTCGCCGTGGTACAGGCGTTCGTTGCGCCGGCAGCTGATCAAAATCCGCTATACCTGACGTTCAGGGCGAAACTTGAGAAAGCAGGCGTCGAAAACGCAGTGGGATACAGCGATCGAGCATTGCAAATCCTGAACGCTGACATTATTCCTGCGTACCAGCGAATCGCTGACTACCTGGGCGAGATCAAGGGGTCGGCACCGCATGATGCGGGCATGTGGCGGCTGCCAAACGGGGAGGCCCTGTACGCGGCGATGATCCGGCACATGACCGATTCGCACCTGACCGCCGAGGAGGTTCACCAGACGGGGCTCGCAGAAGTGAAAAGGATTACGACCGAGATGGACGCGATCCTGCTGTCCGAAGGCTATACCGAGGGCTCGGTGGGTGAACGCATGCAGGCGTTGAACGTGGAACCGCGTTTCCTGTACAGCAATGACGCGGCCGGTCGGGAAAAACTCCTCGGCGATGTTCGAGCCTATGTCAACGACATGTATGCGCGCTTGCCGGAGCTGTTTAGGGACCTGCCCGAACATCAGGTTGAAGTCCAGGCAGTTCCCGAGTTCAGCCAGGATTCGGCGCCGATGGGTTACTACAACAATCCTGCACCTGATGGGTCGCGTCCCGGTTACTACTTCATCAACCTTAGGGACACGGCGCTGCACCCGAGCTGGACGCTGCGCACGCTGAGCTATCACGAGGCGGTTCCCGGTCATCACCTTGACGGTGCATCGGCGATGGAGCGCGAAACACCGCCGATTGAGAAAGCCATGGCGTCGAACACCAGCGGCGAGGGGTGGGCGCTCTACGCCGAGCAACTAGCGGCCGAGATCGGCGTTTACAAGGACGATCCGTTTGGCAACCTGGGTCGCTTGCAGGCAGAGCTTCATCGCGCCGTACGCCTGGTCACCGACACCGGGATGCATGCGAAAAAGTGGAGTCGGGAACAGGCGATCGATTACATGGTGGCAACCGAAGGTCTTGATGAGGCGACATCCACCTCCGAGATCGAGCGCTACGTTGTATGGCCGGCGCAGGCACTCGGCTACAAACTCGGGCAGCTGAGAATCCTGGCCCTGAGAGAAGAAGCGAGGGAAGCGCTCGGCGACGCGTTTGATATCCGGGATTTCAATCAGCAGGTATTAAACGTCGCGTCTGCACCGATGCCGTTTATTGAGATGACGGTGCGGCGGTGGATCTCGGCGACTGGTCAACCATAATAAGTTTGTCAGTTTCGAATCCCAGCGCTTTCGCTTTTTGAACGAGTTTCTCCAGTGTTGCAGCGTCCATTTGCGGTGTTCGGCTCAGTACCCACAAGTAACTTCGATCGGGTCCCGCCACCAGGCTGAACTGGTAGTCGACTTCGTCCAGCTCGATGATGTTGTAACCGCCATAAAACGGTCCGAAAAAAGAAACCTTCAGTCGTCCGACGTTACTGTCACCGGTGAAATACGCCTTACCGATCGCCTCGTCCCACTCGCCGGCCGTTGCGTTGTAACCGCGATTGATAACGCGAACCCCGCCATCATCGCGCAGGCTGTACTCGGCCGTCACTTGCGACAACCCACGCTCAAAGCTGTGGTCGAGGCGGGCGATTTCGTACCAGGTGCCGAGATAGCGCTGCAGTTCGAACCCACTCACGGTCTCGATACCGTCGGGCACGCCGGTGCAGCCGGGCAGGACCGTCAGAAAAACAGACCCTGCCAGCAGGTTTATCAGTTTCTTTATTGTCTTCATTTAGTGCGCATCCGGTTTCTTCAGGTAAGCGAGGTTGGCAGCGGTCATCGGTGTCAAAGTGTCGCCGGTAAGCTGTTCGAGAGCGTCCGGGTCGGCGATATTATTTTCTGCAAGCATGGTCAACTGGTCACGGGTAACAGGAAAGAACGGTAGCCACCCGAACAACAATGCCATGAGTTTCATCAAGCCGATCGGCATTGGGACAATCCATTTTCGACGATCAACAGCGGCGGCGATACGTCGGATCATTTCTGGCCAGGAGAGGATCTCCGGTCCACCAATCAAGTAGGTCTGACTGATTGTCGCTGGCGATTCGAATACGGTGCAAAGCGCGGTTGTGACATCACCGATATGAGCCGGCGACATCAGGACCTGGCCTCGTCCCGGCATGAAACCCGAGAAGAAGCCGACGGCCGGGAAGGGCTGCGCGACCATATCGCGGTGAAGCTGCGTTGCAAATTCGATTTTTCCGTCAGGGTCGCCAAATATGACGGACGGTCTTAAGATCGTCACATCCAGATCGCTGTTCATCAGGTGTTGCTCGGCACGCAATTTGGTTTCCTGGTATTTCGTCCCCGGCTGCTTCACGCCGTTAGCGCTGATCAGGACAAAGCGCCTCGCGCCGTGTCGGCTTGCGCTGGCTGCCGCTCGTACCACACCCTGGTATTGCGTGTTTTCGTAGGTGATGCCTTGCTTTGGGAATTCCTTGAGGAGTCCGACACTGTAGAGCACGGCATCGCAATCCTTCAGCACCGAGTCCAGCGCTGCTTCGTCGCAGAGGTCTCCCGTGACCCTGCGCCATATCTCAACGTCCGGGATTTTGTGCTCACTACCGGAGCGAACCAGAAGCGACACCCGGTGACCCGCAGCCACCAACGACCTCACCGCGTGGCTGCCGACAAAACCCGTTCCGCCAAAAACTGTAATTTTCATGATCTGATTCCAGTGAATCCGGTGTGGAGGTTACCAGCAGGGTGATTGCAACAGAAAAGACAAACAAGTGTTGTTACAATTCCTTACATCTGACGTTTATCCCTGGCTTAAGGAATTTTGAATGAGAGTTGACGCCATTGCGATCGGCAATAATCCACCCGAGGACGTTAACGTCATCATCGAGGTTCCACTGGGCGGGCAGCCCATCAAGTACGAGCTGGACAAAGAGGCGGGCACACTGGTTGTCGACCGCTTCCTCTATACGCCGATGTCGTACCCGGGAAACTACGGCTTTGTGCCGCATACGCTATCCGACGATGGCGACCCGATCGATGTCCTGGTCGTGAATACGCGCGAACTGGTGCCGGGTTGCGTCATCAACGTTCGTCCGGTCGGTGTCCTGATCATGGAAGACAACGCCGGGCAGGATGAAAAAGTTATCGCCGTTCCCGCGCACCAGCTGACAAAGCGCTACGATCACGTTATCGAACACACCGACCTGCCCGATATCACGATGCAGCAGGTCGAGCACTTTTTCGAGCACTACAAGGATCTTGAGCCCGGCAAGTGGGTTCGGATCGGCGACTGGTATGGCTCCGAAAAAGCGCGCGAACTGATCCAGGAGGCGATCGAACGGGCGCGGCGCGCTTCGCAAAGGGAATCGAAGAACGCGTCCTGAGGTTTCCGCCGGGCCTGTATTGATGTGCAGGACGCTGGCACAATGTCGAATCCAAGTGAAACCCAGAGGCCACGATGCCTGGACTGTATTTCGAGGAATTCACCGTCGGTCAGGTCTTCGACCATCCCATTCGGCGAACGATCACTGAGACTGACAATGTGCTCTTGACGACCATGACGCACAATCCCGCGGCGCTGCACCTCGATGCCGAGTACATGAAAACAACCGAATTCGGTCAGCCGCTGGTGAACAGCTGCCTGACCCTGAGTTTCATGGTCGGTATTTCCGTCAACGATACGACACACGGCACGACAGTTGCCAATCTCGGCTGGGACGAGGTGCGCTTTCCCAAGCCTTTGTTTTGCGGGGACACGATCAATATTCAAACAGAAGTCCTGGAACTCCGTGACAGCAAGTCCAGGCCCGACAACGGCATCGTCGTCTTCAGGCATCGGGCTTTTAATCAAAACAGGGACCTGGTCGGCGAGTGCAAGCGATCAGCCCTGATGTTGCGTCGGCCGGAATGATTCGCAGTTTTTTATTTGTACCAGCTGACAGCGAGCGAAAGCTGGCCAAAGCCGGCGATTGCGGCGCCGATGCCCTGATTCTCGATCTCGAAGATTCCGTCAGGGCCGAAGCACGACCCGATGCGCGTCGAATGGCTTCTGAATACCTGCGCGGCAAGGAAAACGTCTGGGTACGAATCAATCCCATCGACAGCGACGACGCGATTGCGGACCTTGAGGGTGTCATGCCATCGGCGCCGGCGGGTATCGTCCTGCCGAAGCCGCGAAGTGCTGCGGCCGTGGTTGAACTTGCAGTACGGCTGACCGAGCTGGAAGGCCGTCATCAGATCGAACCCGGTCGAACGCAGATCGTTTCATTATGCACCGAGCGGCCTGAAGCACTGTTCACGCTCAACTCCTATGTCGCCTCGACTGAGCGCCTTGCGGGCTTGTCCTGGGGCGCGGAGGACCTGAGCGCTGCACTCGGTGCCGCAGCCAACCGGGACAACGATGGCAACTGGTTGCCAACCTATGAGATGGCTCGCTCGATGTGCCTGCTTGCGGCATCAGCAGCGCAAGTGGCGGCGATCGATACGGTTTTCACTGAATTCAGGAATACCGAGGGCCTGCAGCACTATGCGATGAAGGCTCGGCGCGATGGATTTTCCGGCATGTTGGCGATTCACCCTGTACAGATTGACATCATCAACGCGGCCTTCACGCCGACGCAGGCGGAACTGGAACATGCCGAACGAATCGTTGAGTTGTTCGCAGCCAATCCCGGGGCTGGAACCATCGGCATGGATGGCAAGATGATCGACAGACCGCATCTCGTACAGGCCAAGCGCCTGCTGGCTGTTGCAAGACAAGTAGAATCAAGAGGGCAGTAATACTATGGAATCTCACATTTATCCGGTACCCGTCGCCGTCGAGAAACGGGCGCTGATCAAAGCTACTGACTATGCAGAAATGTACGCGAGGTCGATAGACGAAAACGAAGTCTTCTGGGCCGAGCAGGCAAAGCGCATCGACTGGATCAAACCGTTCAGCGTGGTCAAAGATGTGAGCTTCGCGAAAGACGATTTGCATATTCGCTGGTACGAAGACGGTACGTTAAACGCATGCTTCAATTGCGTTGACCGGCACCTCGATTCAAAGGCCGACGATGTTGCGATTATCTGGGAGGGCGATGACCCTGAGCGTGACCTCACGATTACCTATGCCGATCTGCACCGGCGCGTTTGCAAATTTGCCAATTCGCTGAAGGCACTGGGCGCAAGGAAGGGCGACCGCATTACCATTTACATGCCAATGATTCCGGAAGCGGCGGTCGCAATGCTCGCGTGTGCACGTATCGGCGCCGTTCATTCCGTAGTCTTCGGCGGTTTCTCCCCCGACGCATTGGCAGGCCGCATTCACGATTGTGAGTCGAATATCGTCATCACTGCCGATGAGGGTGTGCGTGGCGGTAGAGGCGTACCCTTGAAGGCCAATGTCGATGCGGCAGCGGCACAGGCGGAGGTGACGACGCTTGAGAAAGTCCTGGTCGTCAGGAACACGGGCAAGGACATCAGTTGGGTCGAGGGGCGCGACATCTGGCTGCACGACATCGAAGAGCAGGTCGATGCCGATTGCCCTTGCGAAGAAATGAGCGCTGAAGACCCGCTGTTCATTCTTTATACCTCAGGATCGACAGGTAAGCCGAAGGGCGTGCTGCACACAACAGGCGGCTACCTGGTTTACGTGTCGATGACGCACGAATACGTTTTTGACTACCACCCCGGTGATGTTTACTGGTGTACGGCCGATGTCGGCTGGGTGACAGGCCACAGCTATATCGTTTACGGCCCGCTCGCCAACGGTGCAATCACGTTGATGTTCGAGGGCGTACCGAACTATCCGAGTTCGTCGAGATTCTGGCAGGTTTGCGACAAGCACCAGGTAAACATCTGCTACACAGCGCCAACCGCGATTCGCGCCCTGATGCGGGATGGCGACAGTCCGGTGAAGAAAACGTCGCGCAAGAGTTTGCGGCTGCTCGGTTCCGTCGGCGAGCCAATCAACCCGGAAGCCTGGGAATGGTATTACCGTGTTGTCGGCGAGGAGCGCTGTCCGGTCGTCGACACGTGGTGGCAAACTGAAACGGGAGGCATCCTGATCAGCCCGTTACCGGGCGCAACACCATTGAAGTCGGGGTCAGCAACCAAACCCCTGTTTGGCATTATGCCGGCGATTGTGGACGGTGAAGGCAAGGAGCTGGAAGGCGCAGCCGAGGGCAACCTGGTTATTCGCGACAGCTGGCCTGGCCAGATGCGCACGGTCTATGGTGATCATGATCGCTTTGTCGAAACATATTTCTCAACCTTCGAAGGCAGTTATTTTACCGGCGATGGCGTGCGCCGGGACGAAGACGGTTACTACTGGATCACCGGTCGTGTTGATGATGTACTGAACGTATCCGGGCATCGCATGGGCACGGCCGAAGTCGAGAGTGCCCTGGTCGCCCACCACGACGTTGCTGAAGCCGCCGTCGTCGGCTATCCGCATGACATCAAGGGGCAGGGCATCTACGCTTACGTCACACTGATGGCGGGTGTTGCGGCGACCGATGAGTTAAGAAAAGAGCTGGAACTGTGGGTACGCAAGGAAATCGGCCCGATTGCAAAACCTGACCTGATTCAATGGGCACCCGGCCTGCCGAAAACGCGGTCCGGAAAAATCATGCGGCGAATATTGCGCAAGGTCGCCGCAGATGATTTCGGCAATCTCGGCGATACATCAACGCTTGCCGACCCGGGGGTCGTTGAGGATTTGATTCAGAATCGCCAGAACAAAGCCAGCTAGGCTTGCATCAGGCTTTCAGCTGATCCTGAGAAACTTCGCGTGACAGCGAATCTTCCAGTTCGTCGATAAAGCTGCGATCGATTTGATTCGCGCCGGTTTCGGTCAGTACATCGACAGCGTCGCCACTCTCGAAATGGGACTCGCGAGGGAGTTCTGAAGCATCGAGCTTTTGCGTGGTCATAAGGTCAGGATCGTCAATCGGGTCCGTGGCATTTTCCGAGTTGGTCGCCTCGAGACCACCCTGGCGATCATGTCGCTGGTATTCAGCGACCTGGCGCTCGTATGCCTTGACGAATTCTTCACCGAACATCTGTGGGAAGCGGCCACCGCCTTTCTCCGTGATAATCGGGTACAGGTCCTTATAGAGTTCCCAATACTTGGACTTGTTCATGAAGCTCAATAGCCCGCCGCCGAGTGTGCGGTCAAAGCCTTCCTGCAACTCGTCGGGCTCAAAGCGATCGGCAAACTCGAGAAACGCACTGTTCATCGCATCGAGAAACGCGTTCTGGTGATTGAGCAGGTCGCGGCAAACTTCGCGAATGGAATCCTTGGCACCGAGATAGTCGCCTTCACCACCCACCAGCAATTGCTTGATCAGGTCGTTGGTGTTCTCGGAAAACTTCATTGGATTGTTGTGTCTCGGCAGGACCGTGGTCTGGTCCAGGCGGAACGCATTCTTCAGATTGGCACGACTGGCGAGCAAGTCGGTTGCGCCTTTGACGAACTCGCGCAATACCTGGCCAGCCGTCATCATCATTTCCGGGCGGTTAACCGACGGGTGTAGTTCCACTCGACTGACACCAAGTCCATCAAGAAACGAGTCAAACAAGTCCTCAGCCGACACTTCAAGCGCCGACGATTCCTTCGTTACTGATTTCTTTGATTTCACCGGGGCTTTGGCAACAGGCTTTGGTTCCGAAACGGATTTCTTCGGGGTGGTGCCGAACAATACCGATTGAAACTCCTCATCACCGGTAATTTCTTCTTCATCCAGCAGTTTCATGCCGGTTCGCAAGGAAACCTCATCAACCAGTTGCTGACTGTGATCCGGAGCGTTCTGCGCATCGATGTCCAGCGGCATGACCAGGCTCTCGCCGGAATCAACCGACACGCGAATCTTGAAATCGCCCATGCGCAGGGTATCGCCATCGAACAGGCGGCGTGGATTGCCTTTGCCGATGGGCTCCATCTCATTGTTGACGTAGACCCCGTTGCTGCTGGTGTCGATCAGGTAATAAATACCGCCCTTGAAATCGATCGCAGCGTGGCGACCGGAGATGTAGCGATCCGGGTCCGGCAGAATCCAGTCATTGTGCAACGAACGACCAATGGTGCCGCCATTGTCAAAGAATTCGCGGACGGCATCGTCCCCGACAAGATCGGCGTGATCGCTGATTATTCTGAGCTCAAGCGGCATGAAGGTTTCCGGTCTGGTTAGTGGTCAAATAGTGCAACGAAACAATGAGATAGGATGCCGAGTAGTTCACATAACGGGGCCAGCGGTGACTGGTATTATGTGAAAATTGTCCCATATGCGGGACGATAGGCGGAATGCGGCTAAATCGCGCCCTTTCGGGTGGTTTTGGTTACACTACGCGGCCTCAAAAGGCGGCCATACGATGAGTCAGAAACCACTGTACAAAGTCATATTCATGAGCCGGGGACAGGTCTATGAGATCTATGCCCGCGGCGTTGGTCACGGCGACATGTTCGGCTTCGTCGAAGTCGAAGAGCTTGTTTTCGGCGAACGCACGACGCTGGTCGTCGATCCGTCCGAAGAAAAGATCAAAAGCGAATTCGAAAACGTGAAACGCACCTACCTGCCGATGCACGCAATTATTCGAATCGATGAGGTCGACAAGCAGGGCGTCAGCAAGATCAGCAAGCTCGAAGGTGGCAACGTGACCCAGTTCCCTGTGCCGGTGTATACACCGGGCGACAAGGGCTAGGGTCTGTTAGTGGACCTTGGTATAGTCCCGATTTCGTCCCGACCTCCCGCACACTATGCTTGAACTGCCCGGTCAGCCGGCACTCTCCAATTTTCGAATCGCCAAACTGACGCGGGCCTTGAAGCGCCTCGACGAACGAGTCGACTCGCTGCAGGCACAATTCGTCTATTTCGTCGCGACGAATACGGATCTGTCACGTGAGGAACGTTCACGGCTCGACGCGCTGCTATTGACCGGCGACAAGTCGCCGCGGCCTAAAAAAGGTGCTCACCAATTCATCGTTGTGCCGCGCCCCGGCACGATTTCGCCCTGGTCATCAAAGGCTACCGACATTGCCAGGGCCTGTGACATTGACGCTGTTGACCGCATCGAACGTGGCATCCTTTACTCGGTCAGGTTCGCGAAGAACGTCAGTCCTGATGAAGCAGCTGCAGTTGCACCAGCATTGTTCGATCGCATGACGGAAGCCGTGTTCACGAGCAGCAAGGACGCCGAACGTCTGTTCGACGTCCACGAACCCGCACCGCTGGTCGTCATTCCGTTGAAGGCAGAAGGCCGTGAGGCACTGGTCGCTGCCAATATTTCGCTTGGCATGGCCCTGAGTGATGGTGAAATCGACTACCTCGTTCAAAGCTACTCGGGCCTGGATCGGGATCCGACTGATGCCGAACTGATGATGTTCGCACAGGCGAATTCCGAACACTGTCGACACAAGATTTTCAACGCGAGCTGGATCATCGACGGTGAGCCGCAGGACAAGCGCCTGTTCGGCATGATCAAGTCAACCACCGAAAAGACGCCGGCCGGCGTCATTTCAGCGTATTCCGACAACGCCGCCGTTATCGAAGGCTGGGACGGTGCACGCCTGATGCCAGCGCCAACGACTCGTGAGTTCGCCTACGTCGAGGAACCGATTCATATCCTGATGAAGGTGGAAACGCACAATCATCCCACGGCTATCTCGCCGTTTGCCGGCGCGGCCACTGGCTCCGGGGGCGAGATTCGCGACGAAGGTGCGACGGGACTCGGCGCCAAGCCAAAGGCCGGACTAATGGGCTTCACGGTTTCGCATTTGCGGATTCCCGGTTTCGCGCAGCCCTGGGAAGACGATTTCCCGCACCCCGACCGGCTGGCAACACCACTCGAGATCATGATTGAAGGCCCTGTTGGCGGCGCGGCGTTTAACAATGAATTTGGCCGTCCGAATCTCGCCGGCTACTTTCGTACCTTCGAAACGTCGTTGCCGGGTTTGCCCGAGAACGAGATTCGTGGCTATCACAAACCCATCATG
>DDIP01000110.1:0-700 GCA_002338605.1 Proteobacteria bacterium UBA1847
AGCCGCATCAGCGGCGAGACTGGCCCGGTTGCCATTATTGATGCACGCAGCGGTCGGACACTGTCAGGTAACGACTATCGGCGTACGATTCGCGAGCAGCTGTCGGATAGCCTGGTTCGGATAAAGCGGCTGGGGGACTTCGAGGATCTGGATACCAACCCGGAGACACTGAACGTTGGCGAACTCGAACGCAAGGTACAGGAGCAGCTACGACACGGCGAGTGATCGCTCGTTCGTCAGACCGCGCGCCAGAATTTCCGGGAATTCCTCGAGCAGCTGTCGCGCCATTGCGGGGTCGCCGTGATACCACTTCGGAATCCAGTTTATCGAGCCCATGATGGCATTGCCTGTCATGCGTACATTGCAAGGTGCAATGCTGCCGTCGTCGATGCCGGCTTCCAGGACGGATTCAAAATTCAGGCTGTGACGCCTCGACAGGGCCAGCACTTCGTTGCGGTGATCGGGCTTCAATGAAGGAATTTCACTCATGATCGCAATGGGGCCACGCTCACCGACCATCATTTCAATATGATGACGAAAATAGCGCAGGATGATGTCCATGCCGCTGCAGCCTTCGTCTTTCGCCCGTTCCAGCGCTTCGTGGCCGAGGGCCGCTGCGCGAACGTAGCAAAGATAGACCAGCTCTTCCTTGTTGCGCACATAGTAATAGAGCGCCGCGTCTGTCAGGCCGAGAACGGCG
>DDIP01000110.1:812-1304 GCA_002338605.1 Proteobacteria bacterium UBA1847
CGGCCACATCCCGCAATGACGTGCCACTGTAGCCTTTCTGATTGAAACACTGCGCAGCCGCTCGCAACATTCGGCCTTTTTGCAATTGAAATCGGCTTTCTTTCGCCTCGGTTGCCATCGCAATCCTGTTTTGGGGGGACCCGCTCAGCCGCGGGTACTTGAGTTCTGCGTCAATCTGGATTATTTTAATTCAGATTAAAATAATTGCAACCCGCAAAGTCACTGATTTTCAAGGAAATTCGGCAATGAGTAGTGTAGCCAGCGATCTGCCTGAGGTCTCGGGAAAGACCCGCGACGCACCGTTACGCTTCGTAACTGCCGCCTCGCTGTTCGATGGCCACGACGCCGCAATCAACATCATGCGGCGCCTGATACAGGCGCGCGGTGCCGAGGTGATTCACCTGGGCCACAACCGCAGCGTTGACGATATCGTCCGAGCAGCAATCCAGGAAGACGCCGATGGCATCGCCATCAGTTCCTACCAGGGCGGCC